>QGUO01000076.1 GCA_003242495.1 Pseudomonadota bacterium
GCCCGGGCCGCACCGAGCTCGGGTCGGGACACTGCGCCGCCATGGGCGCAGGTGAACGCCAGGGCCTGGCTGCGACGCCAGGCTAGATCAAGGTCACTATATGCGCGCTCAACAGAAGGTGCATGACCAGCGAGCCCAATGCGCCGGTCGTGTAGGCGCGCTCGGCGGAAGGCGTGGCGTCCTGGGCGGCCATCAGGGTGCGGGACAGGCCCTCGCGCAGGTCGACCTTGGGCGTCCAGCCCAGCACCCGTTGAGCCAGACGGCTGTCGAAGGCGGCATCGTTCAAATAAAAATCCATGCGTCGGCGATACAGGGGCGGCTTCACCCGCAACCAGCGGCAGACGTCTTCGGTGATGGCGGCGCACGCCAGCATGGGTGCGAGCGGCAGCCTCGGGCCGAACGACTTGCGTTGCGCGATCGCCGCGAGCAGTTCCAGCAGCTCGCGCAATGGCACGGCCTGCGGCCCCGCCACGATGAGCTCATGGTTGGCGGCTCCCGGTGCGGAGCAGGCGCACAGGAATGCTTCGGCGAGGTCGGTCACGTAAATCATGTGACGCCGACCCTCACCGCGGCCGAACAGCGGAAAGCGGCCCTTGGCGACCGCACGGAACAATCGCAGCAGGCGCTCGTCGCGGGGCCCGTACACCGCCACTGGCCGCAGAATGACGTACTCTATCCCGGCCATGTGCGTCAGTCGCCGAACTTCTTCTTCGGCGGCCAGCTTGGTCTGCTCGTAGATGTTCCAGGGCCGTGCCGGCGCGCGCTCGTCGATGAGCCCGCTCGAGCGTTGCCCGTACACGCCCGCGGTACTGCAATGCACGAAACGCCGTGCGCCGACGCGGCGTGCCGCATCGAGCACGTTGGCGGTTCCCGCGACGTTCACGCTGCGGAAGTGATCATCCGTGACGCCGGATTCCCGGAAGGCGGCGGCGAAGTGGCATACGCAATCGGCGCCTTCGGCCGCGCGGCGCAGTGCAGCGCGATCCGTGATATCGCCGCAGCGCATCTCGGCGCCGAGTGCCCGCAAGTGCGTGAGCAGCGCACGACGCCTGGGGTCGGCATCCGAACGGTACAGGCCGATGACGTCGTGTCCGCCGGCGCGGGCGCGTTCGACGAAGTACGCACCCACAAAGCCGGTGGCGCCCGTCACGAAGATCCGCATTCGATGGTCTCCCGTGGTGCAGCAGCGAGCCGCTTGGTTGGGGACGCTCGCCCAGGACGGCGCCGCAGCTTAACGCGGCCAGCACAACGGAGTTCCCCGCAGCACGGGCGGTGCAGAAAAAGTGGCGCACCGCTTCCGACTCGTTCTCCGCCTATTCAGGCGATGCGTGTTCGTCGAATCGGTCATTCGGACACCGACTGCGCGATGGGCGTGAGGAACGGTGCGAGCCAGGCGTAATCGCCGTTCCAGCCGTTCGTCCAGCCGCTGCGGTTCGGGCCCGACACGGCTTCCTGGGTGGTTGCACGTGCGACGACCAGATCGAGACTGGGGATCACCACGATGAGGCTGTCGCCGAGACCCCAGGCCCAGTACGCATCGCTGGGCACGTCCGCCAGCGCGCCGTTCGAATTGGTCCACCACAGCACGGCGTGGTTGCCGGTGGCGTCGGGGAAGTTCACTGGATCGGCAATGCGAGTGTCCGCGACGCTCGGCCTGGGGGTGCGCAGCAGTTCGATCGATGCTTCGCGGATGAGCTGTTCTCCGGCCCAGCGTCCCTTGCGCAGGAAGAGATAGCCGATGCGTGCCATGGCATCGATGCTCGCCTCCATGCCGGAGGCGAGCTCGCGGCGCGCGATGCCTTCGAGCGTCGGCTCGCGGAACGAGTTGTCCCGCCAACGCAGGTCGTCGCGGGTGATTCCGAGCGTGGCGAACACGCGGCCATCGAGCACCGTCTGGAGATCCTCGTTGAAGGTCACCGTGAGCAGGTCGGCCAGCCAGTTGAGCCCGGCATCGGAGTAGCTCCACGTGGTGCCCGGCTCGAACAGGAGCGCAGGCCCGGCGTCGTTCGCGGGATCGAGGCCATCTGGCTTCGCGAAGCCGGCCGTGTGCGTGGCAAGCTGCTCGACCGTGATGCGCTCGAGCCAGCCGGTGGCCTGGTTGGTCGAGGGAGGCACCCCGAGCCTGGGCAGGCGCGCCTGTGCCAGGTCTTCGAGCCTGAGCACTCCGTCATCGAACGCCAGCGCGAGCGCGATGCTCCCGATCGACTTGGTCGTGGACTTCATCTCGTAGCGGGTCGCGATGTCTCCCCACGCATACACCAGGCGCCCGCGCCGCACGATCATTCCGGAGCCGCCTGCGGCATTGGTGTTCACGGCGTAATCGCGCGCCTGGTCGAGCAGTGTTGCATCCATATTCATTTCGGCCGGGGTGGCGCTGGTCCAGGTCTCGGTGGGATACAGCGCCGGATCGACCTGCACTTGCAACGTGTCCTCGCCGCTCAATGAGCCGTCGCTCGCCGTGAGCGCGATGGTGTACGTGCCCTCGCGCGGAAACGTCACGATCGTGTCGACTCGATCCGGGGTGGCGAACTGCACGCCGGGCGGCCCGGCCGTCACGCGCCAGGAGTACGTGAGCGCCTCCGGATTCTGGTGCGTGACCGAGCCGGAAAGCTCCGCGGTGTTCTCGGGCCACTCGAGCCTGCGATCCGCGCCGGCATCGACCTCCGGCGCGCGCGCGGCAGGTGGCGGCGCGGGCGGCGGATCTTGCGGAGCCGGTGGGCGGCCGGGCTCGCCACCCGAGCTGCCGCCGCCGCAGGCGGTCAGTGCCAGCACGAGCAGTATCGTGAAGCTTGCCGGAGCGGTGCAGCCGCGGACCGAAGCGATCGTCTGTCTGCCAAACATCGTCGGGGCACCTCGTGCTGGATGACGTGACGTCGGGGGCAACGCACGTCATGCGCACGAGATCCGCGCACGCGACGACGGAAACTACTGACGGAGCGGTGTGCGCCGCACAGAATGGCTGCCGTTCGGCTCGCGCCGGAAGCTGGTGCGACGCGCCGTGGCCGACCGCCGTCACGCCGCCGGCACCGAGGGCATCATGGCCGCCGCCTTGCAAGGCCTCCGGTGGCCCGGGTCCCGGCCCGCCGGGTAGAATGAGCCCCCCTTTTCCACGGCTTTGTCATGCGTTTTCCGGATCATTTCGACGTCATCGTCGTCGGCGGAGGCCACGCCGGAACCGAGGCCGCGCTTGCTGCCGCGCGCATGGGCGTGCGCACGCTGCTGCTCACGCAAAGCATCGAGACCCTGGGGCAGATGAGCTGCAATCCGGCCATCGGCGGCATCGGCAAGGGGCACCTCGTCAAGGAGATCGATGCGCTGGGCGGGGTCATGGCGCGCGCCGCCGATCGCGCCGGCATCCAGTTCCGCACCCTCAATGCCAGCAAAGGTCCCGCGGTGCGCGCCACCCGCGCCCAGGCCGACCGCGCGCTGTACCGGCAGGCCATCCGCGCGATGCTCGAGGAGCAGCCCGGCCTGACGCTGTTCCAGCAGGAAGTCGCCGACCTGCTGATCGAAGCCGGGCGCGTGCGTGGGGTGGTCACCCAGACGGGCATCGAGTTCCGCGCCCGTGCCGTGGTGCTCACCGTCGGTACCTTCCTCTCCGGCAAGATCCACGTGGGGCTGACCCACTATCAGGGCGGACGGGCCGGCGATCCGCCCGCCAATCGCCTGGCCGAGCGCCTGCGCGCGCTGCCGTTTCGTGTCGGGCGCCTGAAGACGGGCACACCGCCGCGCCTCGACGGCCGCACCATCGATTATTCGGATTTGATGGAGCAACCGGGCGATGATCCGGCGCCGGTGTTCTCGTATCTCGGCCGGCGCAGCGAGCATCCGCGCCAGGTGTCCTGCCACATCACCGCCACCAACGAGCGCACGCACGAGATCATTCGTGCGGCTACCGACCGCTCACCGATGTTCACCGGCGCCATCGAAGGGGTGGGCCCGCGCTATTGCCCGTCGGTCGAAGACAAGGTCGTGCGCTTCGCCGACAAGCGCTCGCACCAGATTTTCATCGAGCCCGAGGGGCTCGACACCCGTGAGGTGTATCCGAACGGCATCTCCACCAGCCTGCCGTTCGACGTGCAGCTCGAGCTGGTGCGCTCCATCAAGGGCTTCGAGCGCGCCCACATCACCCGCCCGGGTTATGCCATCGAATACGACTATTTCGATCCGCGTGACCTGCGCTACAGCCTCGAGACCAAGTTCATCGGCGGGCTGTTCTTCGCCGGACAGATCAACGGCACCACCGGCTACGAAGAGGCCGGCGCGCAGGGCCTGCTGGCAGGCATCAATGCGGCGCTCGCCGTCACCGGGCGGGCGCCCTGGTGGCCGCGGCGCGATGAGGCCTATATCGGCGTGCTGATCGATGACCTGATCACGCGCGGCACGACCGAGCCTTATCGCATGTTCACCAGCCGTGCCGAGTACCGACTGCTGCTGCGCGAAGACAACGCCGATCTGCGCTTGACACCGACCGGGCGCGAGCTCGGCCTCATCGACGACGAGCGCTGGGCATTCTTCGAGCGCAAGCGTGCCGCCGTGGCTGCCGAGACGCAGCGTTTGGCCGATACCGTACTGCAGCCGCACCATCTTGAGCCCAGCGAGGCGCAGGCCTTGCTCGGCGCGCCGCTCGCCCGCGAGGCGCATGCGCTCGACCTGTTGCGGCGGCCGGAAGTCTCCTACGAGGCGCTCACGTCGGTGCCCGCCATTGGCAGGCCCGAGTGGATGACCGGGCCCGCTGCCGACGAGCGGCTGGTGGAGCAGGTCGCGCTGCAGACCGAAGTGCAGGCGAAGTACTCCGGCTACATCGATCGACAGCTGGCGGAGATCGAGCGTCAGCGTCGCTACGAGGAAATGCAACTGCCCGCCGAGCTCGACTACGCGCAGGTCCGCGGACTCAGTCACGAGGTCGGGCAACGCCTCAACGAGGCGCGGCCGGCGACGCTCGGTCAGGCCGCGCGCATTCCCGGCGTCACGCCGGCCGCGATCTCGCTGCTGCTCGTGCACCTGAAGCGCCAGCGTGGGCGGGCGCAGCCGGCGGCATAGTCGCCAGTTTGCGCAGGACGCGTTGCGGCGTCCCGCGGCGGCACAGGTGCATTCCGTCAAATATCCGGCGACGTCCGCAGCATCGCGCTCCGCCGTGAATCGGCCCTGTGACGTTCCTCATCGTTTCCCGGCAGAGGTCACTGCTACGCTAACGCCACCAAGATGCGCTCACCCCGTGAGCTACGATCGACGCGGCTTTATGAAGTGGTTTCTGATCTTTGCAGGCACGGTCTTCGGTTTGTATTTCTGGCGCCGGTACCGCGAGCGGCAAGCGGAGCTCAACAGCCCGCTGGCCAGCCATCGCCTCGGCCATAGTCACATCGGCCAGATCGTGGTGCTGGAACGCCCGTTAGAGAACGGCGTCGGCACCGTGCGCCTCGGCAATCGCGAGTGGGCCGTCCGTGGTCCGAACCTGCCGGCCGGCGCCAAGGTGCGCGTGACGGGGGTGGACGGCACGGTCCTGCTGCTCGACCGCGTGGCCGCCTGACGCCAGGTCGCGGGTCCGATCCCTCCATAGCCAGGGCGCCGTGCGCGACACAGGTCCGCTACGGCGTGCAGCCTTGTTCCCGCATGGCACGCGCGCCGTTGTCGCGCCACAAAGTCTCGGCGCGCTCGCGCGCATCCGCCAGCGTTTCGGGGTCCTGGCGCGCCTCCAGCGCTTCGATGGTGCGGCTCAGCGTCATGGCATTGGCAACGTAAGCGTCCCCGCCGCAGCCGGCCTCGTTGAGACGATCGCCGAAGTATTGCCACGCCAGCATCTGTACGCGCGACAACCCTCGACCCCAGGGCATTCGCGCCATCGACAGGAAGGCGCCGGCCTCGCCGTCGCGCGCCGCGTCGATGCCGAAGGCGCGCGCACCGGCCGCATCGGCCGGGTGCCCGTCACAGCCCAAAGACATGCAATTGGCAAGGTCCAGCTTGGCGCGCGAAACGCTTCGTCCGGCCTGCTTCAGCAGCAAGCGAATGGAGGCGACGTCCTCGGTGGACTCGCCGCGCTGTATGGCGCTGAGCCGCTCGACGGCCAGGGCATGCACGGCGGGTCCATAGTGTTGGGCCACCGCGGCCTGGATGTAGGCGCTGCGCCTGTCCGGATCGCGCGTGAACCTCGACAGCTCGAGCGCGCTCGCCGGATGGCCTTCCTCGGCCGCATTGCGCAGGCGTGCCTCGATCCCGCGAAAGTCGAACTGCGCGCCGCGACACGCGGTTGCCGCACGCCGGCGGTAGTCAGCTTGCGCACGCAATACCGCTGCCGCGCGCGCCACTCGCGCGGGCGGCAGCTGCGCGTCGAGCCTGTCGATCTGTGCCTGAGGATCGAGATCGCCCTGGGAGACCAGGCGGTTGCACCAATGCTGCAGGCGTACGAGCGCGATGTTCGCGTCGTGATCGCCCTCGGCAGCGCGCCCGCCGAGGGCGGCGATGGCCGCGTCGGCGCGGGCCTCGACCAGCGCGTCCATCACCTCGGCCGGTATGGTCAGTCCGACGAATGCCTGGTGGTGAGCGGCGCGTGCGAGCCTGCGGAAGAAGCCGGGCTCATCCTCCGCCCCGGCGTGGGCCGCCGGCCCTTCCATGAGCGGTTCCGCGGAATGCGCGGCAAGCGCCGCCGCGAGCGACACGATGCATGTCAACAGGCGCGCCCCGGGAAGCATGCATCGTGTGCTCATGACCCGAACTCCTCCTAGCGTCCGGAAACGATCACCATCTCATACTCGACGCTGACGGTGCCGGTGAAGTTCAGCTCGCCGGCCTGGTAGGTTTCCGCTGCGGCAGAATCGACGGCCCGGGCCATGGCCACCGCTTGCATGGGCCGCGGCGGGGACGCATAGCTCGTCGAGGCCGTCACCTTGCGCACGGCGCCGAGCTGCCCGCCGGCCGAGCGGGCGATCGTCTCCGCATTCAGGCGCGCATCGTCCATGGCGCGCACCAGCGCTTCGCGCTCGAGATCGCGACGCTTGGTCGAATCGAGCTGCGGATCACCGACCTGGTTGACGCCGAGATCGAACGCGCGCTCGAGCAGCTCGCCGAGACGGTCGAGGTTACGCAGATCGATTTCCACTTGGCGGGAGACGTAGTAGCCCACCAGGCGGCGATCGCGGCCGGCGTTGTCCCAGGTGTACTCAGGCTGAATGTTCACGCGCGTGGTGCGCACGTGCTTGGGATCGATGTCCATGTCGCGCGTGAGCTCGAGGACGGCGGCGACGGTCTTGGTGACTTCGGCGCGCGCATCCTCCATCTTCAGGCGGCGCGCCTCCACGCCGAGCGTGACCACGGCCCGGTCGGGCTCACCCTGTACCCGCCCTTGTCCGGAGACGGTGATCACGCCCACGCGATCCTGCTCGGCGGCCGATGCCCGGGGAACCAGCGCCGGGACGACCAACGTGGCGCACAACAGCGCGCCGGCCAGGCTGAAGGGCTTGAAGCTCATCGTCGATTCTCCTTGTCGCCGGCCGCTGTGCCGGCCTCGAAACCGTTTGGCCATGGGCGTGCAGGGCGAGTTCCGTAAATCCGATGCCGGCGTCGTCCCATTCAACGCGGTTGACGTCCACGGCGGCTGCGTCCTGGCGTCAGGTCACAGGGACGCAGCGGCCACCCGTCATGCAAGCAATTCGCGCACCAACGTCTGCAGCGCCGGCCGGTCCCTGCGCAGATGCTCGCCGCGTCCGGTGACGATGGCTTCGAGGTCCGCCACGGCGCGCTCGAACTCGTCGTTCACGACCACGTAGTCGAACTCGTCCCAATGCGACAGGTCCGCGATCGAATCGCGCAGGCGCCGCTCGATGACCGCCTCGCTGTCCGTTCCGCGGCCCCGCAGGCGCGCCTCGAGCGCGGCGCGCGAGGGCGGCAGAATGAAGATCGAGCGGCACTCGGGCAGCGCGGCGCGCACTTGGCGTGCACCCTGCCAATCGATCTCGAGAATCACGTTCTCGCCGGCGGCCAGCATTTTCTCCGTCTCGCGGCGCGAAGTGCCGTAACGGTTGTCGTAGACATTGGCGTGCTCGAGGAACTCGCCAGCCGCCACCATGCGCGCGAACTCCTCGTGGTCGACGAAGAAGTAATCGTGGCCGTGGCGTTCATTGGGTCGCTGCGCGCGCGTGGTGTAGGACACTGAGAATCGCAACTGCGGCTGGCGTTGCATCAAGGCGCGCACCAACGAGGTCTTGCCCGCACCGGATGGTGCAGCGATCACGAACAACCGGCCGCGCCCCTCGGGCCGGGGCGGGCGCACGTCACCTGCAGCGTTACTCAACGTTCTGCACCTGTTCGCGCATTTGCTCGATAATCACCTTCATGTCGACGGCCGCGCGGGTGGTTTCCGCGTCCTGGGACTTCGAGGACAGCGTGTTCGCCTCGCGGTTGAGCTCTTGCATCAAAAAATCCAGGCGCCGGCCCGCCGGTTCGGAGGAGTCGAGCACCGCGGCGACCTCGTCGAGATGGCCGGCCAGCCGATCGAGCTCCTCGTCGACGTCCATCTTATGCGCGTACATGACCAGTTCCTGCTCGAGCCGTTCGGCGTCCGGCGCGACGCCGAGCTGGCCGATACGCTCGATGATCCGTTCGCGCAGACGCTGCGCGACTTCCGGCAGCCGCGCCTTCACCGCCTCGATCTGAGCGCGCAGCGCCGTGCAGCGCGCCAGGAGCAGCTCGCGAATGCGCTGGCCTTCCCGGCAGCGCGTCTCGTGCAACTCACCGAGCGCCTCCCGCAGCAGCTCGACGGCGGCCGCCAGGATGGGCGCCGCGTCGAGCTCCGCTTCGCTGATGACGCCCGGCCAGCGCATCAGCTCGAGCGGATCCAGGGGCGCGGCATTCGGAATACGCTGCGCCACGTCGGTCGCGCGGGCGAGCAACTCGTCGAGCAGCGCGGTGTTCAGCTGCAGCGCACGAGGCGCAGACGCAGCCGATTTCAAGTAGAAGTTCGCGTCCACCTTGCCGCGACGGAGCGCCGCGCCGATCGTCTGGCGCATGTCGTTGTCGAGCGACTTGAGCTCCTCGGGAAGCCGCAACGAGACTTCCAGGTAGCGGTGGTTGACCGTGCGCAGCTCGCAGGTGAGCGTGCCCCACGCGCCCTGGCATTCACGCCGGGCAAAGCCTGTCATGCTGCGGATCATAGTCTCTGTGTCATCGGAAAGCGGATTAAGTCATGTGAGCGCCCGCTTGCGGCGGTCGGGAGGCTGTCCGGGTTATGATCGGCGGGATCGGGCTGCGCGAATATTAATGCGTCGCGCGGCACTATATCATTGCGCCAACGAAGCCCCCACAGATGGAAGCCCGCTTGCGGATCGAGCATGCAGATTTGAGCCTGGTCGGCGATCGCGAGGACAACCAGGACCGCGTCGCCGTGGCGGTGACGGAAAATGCCGCGCTGGCGATGGTCATAGACGGCATGGGCGGCCATTCCGATGGCAGTCGCGCGGCCGACACGGCGCTGAAGAGCCTGCTCGGCTCGTTCCAGCGCAGCTCGTTGCCGTTGTTCGACCCGCTCGGCTTCCTGCACCTGTCGCTGAGCAAGGCGCACGACGACGTCGCCCGGCTTGGGCGGTCGCAGAGCATCGACTCGCGTCCGCGCGCCACGATCGCGGTGTGCCTGGTCCAAGAGGGTGTTGCCTATTGGGCGCATGTCGGCGACAGCCGCATTTATCACATCCGCAGCGGCAAGGTGCTGGCGCGTACGCGCGATCATAGCCACGTCGAGTTGCTGCTGCGCGAGGGCAAGATCACCGAAGAAGAGATGGCCACGCATCCGATGCGTAACTTCGTCGAGTGCTGCCTGGGCGGAGATCCCGCGATCCCGGAGATGACCATCGGCGCGCCGCATCGGCTCGAGCCGCACGATGTGCTGCTGTTGTGCACCGACGGCATCTGGGCGAACCTGCGCGACAGCGATATTGCGGCGTTCTTCCGTGATGAGAGCCAGGATTTGCGCGCCTGGCTGGAGGCGTTGGGCCGACGCGCCGTGCAGGCCTCCGCCCCGTTCAGCGACAACGCGACCGCAGCCGTGCTGCGCCTGGTGCAGCCATGAGCATGAAACCGCGGCCGAGCGGCCGAGCCGACGATGAGCTGCGGCCCGTCAACTTCGTGCGCGGCTTTACCGGACATGCCGAAGGCTCGGTGCTGGTGTCGTTCGGCGAGACGCGCGTGCTGTGCACGGCCAGTGTCGAGGAGACGGTTCCGCAGTTCCTGCGTAACACCGGCAGCGGCTGGGTCACCGCTGAGTACGGCATGCTGCCACGCGCCACGCACACGCGCACGCGTCGTGAAGCGGCGGTGGGCAAGCAGGGCGGTCGCACCCTGGAGATCCAACGCCTGATCGGCCGGGCATTGCGCGCCGTGGTCGACTTGAAGGCGCTCGGTGAGCGCACCATCACGGTCGACTGCGACGTGCTGCAGGCCGACGGTGGCACCCGCACCGCGGCCATCACCGGCGGCTACGTGGCGCTGGTCGACGCCGTCGACACCCTCGTGCGCCGGGGTGTGTTGCCGGACAGCCCGTTGCATGGCCAGGTGGCAGCCGTGTCGGTGGGCATCTGGTCGGGTCGTCCGGTCCTGGACCTCGATTATGCCGAGGATTCCGAGGCCGAAACCGACATGAATGTCGTGATGAACAACGGCGGCGCCTTCGTCGAGCTGCAGGGCACGGCCGAGGGCCACGCTTTTCGCCGCAACGAGCTGGACGAGATGCTGAACCTCGCCGCCTCCGGCATCGGCGAGCTGCTGGCCAGGCAGATGCAGGCGCTCAACGAGGAGCTGGCCCGCTGAACCGCACGCCCGGGCGCTTCGGCTGACGCGCCACGGGCAAAATCCGTCCCATGCGCACTCGAGTCGTCCTTGCCACCCACAATCCCGGAAAGCTCGCCGAGCTGGCGGAGCTGCTGGCGCCGCTTGCCATCGAGGTGCTGCCGGTGTCGCGGTTCACTGCCGACGTGCCCGAGGAGACGGGGTCGTCGTTCGTCGAGAACGCCATTCTCAAGGCGCGGCATGCGGCCCGCGCGGCCGGCCTGCCGGCGATCGCCGACGACTCGGGCCTGGAGGTGGACGCGCTCGGCGGCGCGCCCGGCATCCACTCGGCGCGCTATGCCGGCGGCGACGCGTCCGACGCCGACAACCTGCAAAAGCTTCTGGTCGAGC
>QGUO01000077.1 GCA_003242495.1 Pseudomonadota bacterium
TCGCACGGCACTGGTGAACGATGGCGGCACGTTCCACGTGGCCGGCGTGCAGGTTGACTTTACGCATCTGAGCGCCGGGGCAGAGCAGGGCTGGGGAATGGCCGCACGTCGGCTTTGCGCACAGTACGAATAATGAAAACACGGTGGTATTCGCGCCGGGCTATCCTTTTTCCGACGTTTCCGGCGTCGGATCGCAACGCAGCGTCTCGGCATCCACGGGGCGGGAGATACTCGGCCTATCTGTCGAGTCGCATCGAGTCGGCACGCACGCTCGAGGCGGAGCGCGGCGTGCGCTGGGACGATGAGAGTTACACGGCGCAAGCGTGGCACTCAGCTCGCTCCACGCCTCTTCTGCTGTACACGTTGCCTGGCGGTCAGCGTCTGCACGCGAGGAAGGCATGCCGCATCGCAGAGCGCCGCTTCGCGCAGTGACCGTCGAGCGTCAGCATTTCATGACGGCGCAGTCATTTGCCTCGAGTGTGTTCGTGAACATTCGCTCATCATGAGCGAGGTTCGACGGAACATCACAATCCAGAAAGCCATTGCGCGTAAAGGCATGCCAGAAACACCAGGGTCGTCGTTGCACCGTCATCGCCGCCGCGTTCCCGCAGGATGGCCCGCCTCGGCAGGAGGCCCGGCGGCATGCGATCGTTGGAAAAGTGGTTCAGACGCCGTGCTTGACGACCTTGGCGTGTCGGCGGGGCAGGGTGGGATTTCAGAACCCGAGACGCGGTACGCACCCCGTCGCTCACGCTGCACCGTAAGCGTGGTACGCCGGCACGCAACGGCGCGCTGAAGGGGCTCGGTTCGACGCTTGACGTCCACACCTGGAGAACTTCCATGGCAATCAAACGCAAGTCGAAGCGTGCGTCGGGACGACGGGCGCGCAAGGCCTCGTTGGGCAGTGCAGAGCTGCTCGCCCTGGAGCTGCAGGAGATCCAGAGCGCAGAAACCCAGCTGTCACGCGCACTGCCGCGCCTGGCCAAGGCAGTGGAGTCCGACGCGCTGCGCAGGATGGTCGACCGGCGCAGGGGGGAGAGCAAGCGTATTCTGAAGGAGGTGAACAAGGCGCTCGGACAACTGGACACCCGGCCGCCGAGCCGCAAGAAGAACATCGCCGCCGAGGGACTGATCGACAATGCGAGCAAGCATGTTCAGACACTGGAGGCAGGTCCCGCCAAGGATGCGGTGGTCATCGGTGCCTTGCAGAAGACCGAGCATTACTGCATCGCCGCGTGGGGCACGGCGAAGGCGCTTGGCGAAAGGCTTGGACAGCCGGCGATCGGACGCGTGATGGATCGGGCCCTCAAGGAGGGCAAGAAGTTCGACGAGCGGCTCACCCGACTCGCCGAGCGCGAAGTGATGCCCACGATGCTGTCGCAGGAACTCGAAGAGTACGAAGCGTACGCGGAGCAGGCCGCGTAGTGTGAGCGGGCGGCGACGCCGCAGGCCATCCTGCCCCTCGCGCGTCGGTCTCGCCGGTGCTCAGCCGGGTCGTGACCGACTCGCAGGGACTGAATCCAGCTCAACCTCGGCGGCGAGGCTCCGGGTAACAGGCGTTTCGTTGTCGTCGCGCGCGGTGTTTCGCCGGCGCCCCGTCCAATGCCCCGCGGTTCCAGGCTTCGCCACAGGCGAACGGCCAACCGGTCGGTTCGTTTCGGTCAGGCTCGCGCGACGTGTGCTTCCCCTTCGCGATGTAGGAACCCGAAGTAGGCGGCGACGGCTGCCAGAAGCGCGTGAAGCCAGATGTCATGCCCATAGATGGGAACGAGACCGAACACGGTGTTTGCGAGAGGAATCAATCCGAGGACGGTCAACGCACCATAGGCCACGGCGACGACGCGCCCGTAGAGGCGGGATGCCGCAAGGTTGCGGGCCGCAACCAGTCCCCATACCCCGAACGCGATGTGCACGAGATTGTGCAATGCATTGACGGGGAACAGACCGAACAAGTGACCAGAGGCGGCTTCGACCGTCAAGCCCGGATGCTCGAGCGGGGTGGACAGCCCAGGGATGAAACCCGCCACACCGACGACGAGGAAGGCAATCCCGAATATCAGCGCGAACGTCTGGATGCGCATCGACGGAACCTCCCGACAAGGAGTCGTGCAGGCGAAATCTCGCGCCCTGTAGAATGGCTCACGACGCGAAATGTTCCAAAAGGAGGCGGATTCGACGGCCGGCTGTACGGGACGAGACCTGGCAAGCGTCATCGAGTGGGGCGGCCGCCCGCGACGACGCTCGGCGTCTCGGCCTTGTGCAATGCATCACCCAAACAGAGCGTAGCCTGTAGCGGCCACCTGATGATCGAGGTCGCCCCAGGACGTGTGACGGGGCGAATGGGTGTTGAAGACCTATCAACTCGCGCAACCCGCGTGGATGTCAAGACAAGCCAGTGCGCCGGGGTGTTCATGACATCCATTCAGTTCCGCAGCACCGCGTGGCAGGTCGTGACCGCCTGGCAGTGGCGCGCGGCGGCGCCGGTTCCCGGTTGAGACCGGCGGGTACAAGGTGCATGGCCGCGCCGGCGAGACGTGCCGGATTCGTCGGACCCGCGCGATCGCGAGCCGGAGCCGTGGCAGTTTGCCGGCCGTTTGGCGTGCAGTAACATCGGCCGTCGACCCGGAGGAGCCGTCCGCAGAGACGACAGCACGGGCACGACACTTCGCACGAACGACGAGGACGGGGGATGCCGGCGCAAGACGAACGTCACGCCAGGGCGGCTGCCGCCAGCGATTCAGGGCGCAGGCCGCGGCTGCGCCGTACGCTGTGCGGCGGTCTGGTGCTGCAACGGCAGTCGGCCGAAACGCTGCAGGAGCAGATCTTTACCTTTTTCCGTGAAGCCATTGTCGCGGGGCGCTTGCGCCGCGGCTGGCGGCTGCCGTCCTCGCGCGATCTCGCCAAGGAGTATGGGATATCGCGTACCACGGTCGTGGAGGCGTACGAGAGGCTGGTGGCTGAGGGCTATCTCGAGGCGCGACCTCGCGCGGGCATTTTCGTCGCCCGGGTATTACCGGAGGAGTTCTTCGCTCCGACCGGGCAGGTTCGCGCGTCGCCCGCGACCCGCCCGCCGGGCGGCGCTGTAACCGCCAACGCGTCTGCGACCGGCGGCTATCAGGATCATCCTCTGGCTCCGGGTGTGCCGGCCATCGATCGATTTCCCTGGAACGTATGGGCGCGCCTTTCCGCGGACGTGGTGCGCCGGGAATCGGCGCGCATGAGCCTCTGGGCCGATCCGCGCGGCGAGCTGCCGCTGCGCGAGGCGATCGCGGAATACCTGGGCGCGGTGCGTGGTATTGCGTGCAGCACCGAGCAGGTGATCGTAGCGAACGGTTCGCAGCCGATCGTGGAAACCCTGGCCCGCGCGCTCGCCGCGGTGGGCGATGCCGTGTGGTGCGAGGAGCCGGGCGATCCCGCCGCGCGTGCCGTGCTTGCCGCGCTCGGGTTGCGCCCGGTGCCCGTTCCCGTCGACGATTGCGGGCTCGACGTGGAGCAGGGCGAACGACTTGCACCGCACGCGCGCCTCGCGCTCGTGGCATCCTCGCATCATTATCCGCTGGGGGTCACCATGAGCCTCGAACGGCGTCGTGCGCTGCTCGCCTGGGCCGCTCGGAGCGGGGCGTGGATCGTCGAGAACGAAATCGACGGTGACTACCGCTTCGTCCAACAGGCACAGCCGTCGCTGTTCGCGCTCGATACCGCAGGGCGCACGGTGTTCCTGGGCAGCTTCAACAAGACCTTGGCGCCGGGACTGCGGATCGGCTACGCCGTGGTGCCGGCCGTGCTGGTGCCGGCGTTCACCACGGTCGCGCCCATGGTCGGCGTGCAACATCAGCTGCTGCTGGCGCGCTTCTGGGCCGATGGTCACCTCGTCGCGTACCTGCGGCACCTGCGCGAAGTGCACGCGAGACGCCGCGACCTGCTGCTCGAGGCGCTGCAGCGCGAGGCGGCAGACCTGGTGTGCCGGGTCGCCGCGCCCGAGGCGGGACTGCGCGTGCCGGTCCTGTTCGATGACGGGGCGCCGGTCCACGAGATCGCGCAGGCGTGTCGCAGCGCAGGTGTCCATGTCGGCCGGCCGGTCTCGATTTGCTATGCGGGCGCCGCACGCGCAGCAGGCCTGATCCTCGGTTTCGCCTCGACGCCGGAGGAACGCATTCGGCCGGCCGTGCGCACGCTCGCCGGGATCATTGCCGGCTACGCAAGGCGTCGCGGCGGGACGTCGGAATCGACAGCCAGGCGATCGCCGTGATGCCGAGGAACAGCGCCAGGAGAATGTAGAACGCCGGGACATAGCTGCCGCTGCGATCGTAGACATGACCAATGAGCGGCGTGCAGGCCACGGCCAGCGGGAACGAGCACAGCCTGAGCGAGCCGAACGCCCGACCAAATGCGCGTTCGCCGAAGAGCCGCGACAGGTACTCGGCCTGCAGGGGCATCAAGCCGGCGAACGCCAGGCCGTACCATGCGCCGGCGACGAACAGCAGGGCGTGTGACGAGGCCAGTGCGAAGCCGAGCAGGGCAGTCGAGCAGCAGGCCATCATGGTCAGGATGGCCGTGCGCGCACCGCATCGATCGATCAGCGCACCGAACAGCGGCTTGCATGCAAGTCCGAAGGCCGCACTGACCGTGAGTATCGATGCTGCGGCATATTCGTCCAGGCCGAGCTCCGTGTAGTGCAGGAATAGGTGCAGATTGAGCCCGGCTTGCACCCCGGTCATGAGCCCGAAGGCGATCACAGCCCCCCAGAACGGGGCCGACTTGGCGAACGTCCGATACATGACGCGTGAGTCGGGGACGCGGCCCGCGGCCGGGGTGTCGGCGGACTGGCCGGCGGGCGCGGATGGCCGTTGGCGCACGGTGAGCGCCACCACCGGCGCGACTACCAGGAGACAGATGGCGCCGAACAGCACGTAGGCGCCTCGCCAGCCGAGCGTGTCGAGCAGATAGACCGCCACCGGCGCCATGGCCATACCCGCGATCGAGTAGCCCATGATGGAGACGCTGAGCGCCATGCCACGGTGCCGGTCGAACCAGTTCACCATGAGCTTGGAGTTGGCCGAGGCGCCGATGGTGCTCGAGCCGAGGCCGATGAACGCCACGGACATGAGGGCAAACTCGCGCACGCTGGCGGCCGTGGACATCACGAAGAAGCCGCACCCCAACCAGGCGGCGCCCACCGTCATGACGTTGCGGATGGGATAGCGATCCAGCAGATGCCCCAGGATGGGTGCGAACATGAAGCCGACGACCTGCACGGCGGCGAAGGCCAGGGAGATCTCGGTGCGCGACGCCTCGAAGTCGACGATCTGATCGCGCACGAAAATGCCACGCGAGTACAGATAGAGCGCGCCGGAGGTAAAGCTCAGAAAGAACGCGAGCGCGGCCATGCGGTGGCCGTACGGCACTGAGGCGGCAAGCCTGCCGCAAGGCCGCCCGCCGAGTTCGTCGCGGCGGTTCTCCCCGATGCTCGAGCCTCCCATCGGCGGGATGTTAGCAGCTCGCCCGGGCTGGCAGCGAAGACGCTGTGGACTGGTCGCCCGGCGTCAAACTGGCCCTACTCGGCGCCGGTCCCGTTCACTACTGTCGCCTGCCGATTCGAGTCCGACAATTCGATGACAGGGGGGACCGATGCGCAGCAACCATGTCAAACGCAATACGCTCGCGGGCGCGATCGCACTCGCGTTGAGCGCCGGAGCGGGCGCCCAGGACGCATCCGTCGAGCGGGCCTCGCTCGAGGAGATCACCGTCACCGGCTCGCGTATCACGCGTCGCGACCTCGATGCACCGAGTCCCGTCGTCACCGTCGAGGCACAGGCCTTCGATGAGACTGGCACGCTCGGCGTGGAGACCGTGCTCAATCAGTTGCCGCAGTTCGTGCCGGCCAACACCCAGTTTCTGGCCAGCGACATCCAGCCTGGGCCGATGAACACGCCCGGGGCGTCGACCTTGAACCTGCGAGGCCTGGGCTCGAACCGTACGTTGGTGCTGATCGACGGGCGGCGCGGCCAGCCCGCGAACGCCTCGTTGGTGATCGACACCAACTCCATCCCGGCGGCGGCCATCGCCAGCGTCGAAATCATCAGTGGCGGCGCCTCGGCCGTCTACGGCGCGGACGCCATGGGCGGCGTGACCAACTTCAAGCTGAAGGACGATTTCGAGGGGGCCTCGTTCGAGATCAGGGGCGGCACGACCGAGGCCGGCGATGGCGAGGAGTATCGCTTCAGCACGCTGCTCGGCACCCGCCTCGGCAGCTCGGGCAACGCCATGCTCGGCATCGAATGGACGCGCCGCGAGGCGGCGTACTATCACGAGCGGGATTTCTTCCGGGCGGAGCTGTTCGACACCACGACGGGCGGGTTTCGTGTGTTGTCGCGCTTCAACAACGTCTCCTACGAGACGACGGCGAGCAACAATGCGCCGACACAGGAGGCTGTAAACGCGTTGTTCCCGCAGCGTCCACCGGGCGTGGACATCCCCCGCACCGGTGTTTTCTACTTCAATGACGATCTGACGATCTTCAGGACCGAGCAGTCGGGCATCGGCTTCAACGGGCCCATCGGCACCGGGCAGTACAAGGTCGCCAACGGCGTGTTGCGCGAGAACGAGCTCGGTACGCTGTTGTCCAGCCCGCTCGACCGGTACTCCTTGTTCGGGCGGGCAAAATACAACTTCGCCAGCGGGGTGAGCGCCTTCTCACGGGCGCTGTTCGTGTCGACGGAAGTGCTGAATTCGCGTATGCGCGGCGCACCCATCTATGGCGGCTTCGGCGCCGACATCCCCTATGGCCCGCAGATCTACGCGCCCTCGGTGGATCCCCTGACCAATGAAACGCTGCCGGAGTATCTGCCCGGCGGCGCGCTCGGGCTGCACTGCCCGGCGACGGGCGGCTGTCCGACCTCGCTGGTGTGGCCGGTGCCGATCGACCTTGCGACCCTGCTCGAGTCGCGCGGCCCGAACGTGTACAGCACTACACAGTTCGATCCGAGCACCGGCCAGCCGCTGATCGAGCGCGGCGTCGGCTCGCCCTGGCGCCTCGGCATAGTGCCGGACTGGCTGCCGCGGCGCGCGACGGTGAACCGCACGCAGCTCTACCAGCTACTGGCCGGCCTCGAAGGCGAGCTGGGGCTCGGGGACTGGACCTGGGAGGTGTATGCCTCGCACGGTGAAACGCACACCACGGCCAGCTACACCGGCCAGGCCTCCACCAACATCTATGCGCAAATCGTCACGGCGCCGAACTATGGGCGCGGCTACACGGCCACCGGGCCGGGCGGCAAGACCTTGACCTGTACCAGTGGCATACCGGTCTTCGAGCGGTTCGAGGTGTCGCAGGATTGTATCGATGCCATCAACATCGACTCGGTGGATCGCACCGATCTTGCCCAGGATATCGTCGAAGCGAACTTCCAGGGCGGTCTGTTCGATCTGCCGGCCGGCGAGGTGCGCGGTGCCCTGGGCCTGAGCTACCGGCGCAACAGCTTCACGTTCACGCCGGATTTCTCACGGGACCTGAGCAACGTGCTCGATGTGCCGGCCGGGGCCTTCGGGGCAACCCGGGTCAGCGGCGAGACGCGTGTGCGCGAGGTCTACGGCGAGCTGCTCATTCCGCTGCTGCGGGACAAGCCGCTGGCCCGCGCGCTCGAGCTGGAGCTGGGTGGCCGCTATTCCCGCTACAACACCGGCGCCGGAGGCGTGCCCACCTACAAGGCCTTGTTCAGCTGGGCGCCCACGGACATCGTGCGCCTGCGGGGCGGATATCAGCTCGCCAACCGCGCGCCGAACGTCAACGAGCTGTTCCTTGGCGCGAGCAATGTCGTGAGTGCCGGTGTCGACCCGTGCCTGGCGTCGGGCGGCGGCGCCCTGTCATGGGGCAATACCGAAGGCAATCCCAACCGCGCGCAGGTCCAGGCGTTGTGCTCGGCGATCATCGGCTCGGGCTCCTCGGATTTCGATGCGGATCCGGACAACTGGGCGGCCGGCGGGCTCGGCGTGGAGCTCGCGGTGCAGAGCGGCAACATCGATCTCGAGAGTGAGGAGGGCAAGACCTACACCCTCGGCGCGGTCCTGCGTTCGCCGTTCGAGCATGCGGCCGTGAGCGACCTGTCGCTGTCGATCGACTGGTACGAGGCGAAAATCTCCAAGGCCATCTCGACCGTGTCGAACACCACGACCTACGAGCTGTGCTTCAACCGGGACGGGCTGAGCAACCCCACCTGGTCCCTCGATGACCCCAACGGCATGTGCCGGCGCATCGAGCGCGATCCCGGCACCGGCGGCCGCGTGCGCACCCTTACGCCGTACTCGAACCTCGGCGCGCTCGAGACGGCCGGCATCGACGTGAATCTCTCGTGGCGTGCGGCGCTCGCGGACATCGGCCTGCCGAGCCTGCCGGGATCGGTGTCGCTCAATCTCTCGTTCAATTATCTCCTGAGCTTCGAGGAGCAGGATTTTCCCTCGCAACCCAAGCGTGACCTCAAGGGCACTGCGGACCGTGGCGGCCTGTTCGATTACCGGGCGGTCACCTCGCTGCGTTACCACCACGGCGCGTTACATACCGGCGTGACCTGGCGGTACATGCCAGGGCTAGCCCATACCCAGTCGATCTCCGATCCGGACACGACGACGCGTGGCACCAGCGCCTACAGTGTGTTCAATCTGTTCGGTGGTTATGGCATCAACGACCATCTGACGGTCACCTTCGGCATCGACAATCTGTTGGACGAGGACCCGCCGATCTACGGTGCGACGCCGACCAGCCTGGCGCTGGGTCAGACGCTCAACAGCGTGTACGATGTTCTCGGGAGACGTTATTACATGGGCTTGCGCATGAGCTTCTGAGCGGCACGGGCTGTCCGTGCCTGGTCCGTTCCACCGGGCCTTGTCTTTCAATGAAACGAGGCCTGCGCCGCACATGCGGCGCGGGCCACAGGAGATTCCAGGATGCGCCAAGGCGCTCGAACATTCATCCGGATGGCCGCCGTGCCGCTGTGGCTGGCGTTGGCGGGCTGCGCGGCGGTCGGCGGGCCGTCCGCCGAGGCGCCGTACATCCGCCCGGACAGTGTGGACATGCTGCGGCTGTTGCCACCGCCACCCATCGGTGAGGCGGCGCTGGCCGACGATCTGGCCGCCGTACGCGCGATGCAGCGCTCGCGCACGGCGGAGCGTTTCGCGCAGGCGAGAGAGGATGCGACGGTGAGCATCTTCCGCTTCGCCGACGTGCTCGGCAGCGGGTTCAATGCCGACGCGGTGCCGGTCACGACGGAGTTTTTCGGCAAGGTCAATCGCGAGCTCGGCCGCTATATCGGGGAGACGAAGAATTGCTGGCGTCGGCCGCGGCCGTATGAGATCGATCCGCAAATCCAGCCGCCGGAGGATTTGCTGAACAGCACAGGCGCGCGTCGCGGTCCGCCGCGGGCGCAGGCCATGCCCGCCGGCGCCCCGTGCGATGCGGCGCAGTACGAGGTCGATTCGTACAGCTTCTCGTATCCGAGCGGGCATACTGCCTTCGGCACCTTGACGGCCATCCTGCTGGCGCAAATGGTGCCGGAGAAGCACATCGAGCTCTTCGAGCGTGGTCGGGAGTACGGCGACTCACGCCTGGTCGGGGGCGTGCACTTTCCCTCGGACATCGAGGCCGGGCGCATCCTGGCCACCACGGTCGCGGCGCTCATGATGCTGGATGAGCGCTTCCGGGCCGATCTCGACGCGGCACGCCGTGAGCTGCGTGCCGCGCTCGGTCTGCCGTGATCGTTACGCTTCCTGTGCGCCGGCGCGGGCGGACACAGACACCGCCGTGACGGCGTGCCGACCGGGCCCCACGGCGGCAGGAGGCCGATATGCCGATTGCCTGCCATCCTGCAGGGACCGATCGCGCCATCAGGCCGTGACCGGCTCGGCCTTGAAGTCGCTCAGCTGGGCGGCCAGTGCCGCCTGGAACGCGGGGCGCGACATGCCGCGCTCGACGTAGGCGGCCAGGCGCGGGCGGCTGTCGAGCAGACCACTGTCGCGTGCCTCGCGCAGCGTGGTGACCATCGCAATGTCGGCGATACTGAACGTGTCAGCCAGCCAGTCGCGCGCCCCCAGGGCCGCCGCGAGCCGATCGAGACGCTGGCCCAGCGCTTCGAGCAGGCTCGGGCGGCGCAGCTTGGCCCACAGCTCGTCAGCGGCGAAAAGATCGATGTTGCCGAGCTCCATCAGCAGCGGCTCGACGGAGTTGTACGCGGCGAACAGCCAGCTGATCACGCGTGCGCGGGGCACACGGGCACGCGGCAGCAGTCGCTCGTCTCGTTCACCCAAGTGAAGCAGGATGGCGCCGCTCTCGAAGATCGAGAGGCCATCGTCCTCGATGACCGGCACCTGTCCCCAGGGCTGTTCGGCGTAGTACTCCTCGGGGCGGTCGACCGCGCTGATCAGGCGGGTGGCATACGGCAAGCCGATTTCTTCGCAGGCCCAGCGCGCGCGCAGGTCGCGCACGTAACCCCGGGCGAAATCGGGCACCCAATCGAAAGCAGTGATGCGCAGCGGCGCGTTCGGATCGATCGGCATCGTACTCATCCTCCTGTGGTCGCGGGAAGCGGCGTCGGGTGGCCGCATCCTGAGGACGTACGAGGCGCACTGGAATCGACACCCACGAGCGAAAAGTTTCGCTGTCATCGCGCGACCATCCATGAGCGCGCCGCCGAGCGGGCAGGTCGAGATTCAATCGAGATGATGGATTCTCATCGCCATGCGCGCACGCTCAGCGCAGTCCTTCCCGGCAGGTCGACGTCGCGGGGCGCGCAGCGTGGCGGAACCGGCCCGGGCTCGTTCCCGCGAGACGCTGAAACATGGCCGCGAAATGGCGCGGGCTGCGAAAGCCCACACGACGACCGATCTCGGCAACCGTCGCGTCGCTCTCGCGCAGCAAGGCCTTGGCGTGCTCGATCCGTCTGTCGATCAGGTAGCGGTACGGCGGAAAACCCATGGCTTGGCGAAAGGCACGATTGAAGTGCCAGGGACTGCGGCAGGCCACTTTCGCCAGGTCCCGCAATGACAGTTGCTCGGCGAAATGGGCATCCATGAAGCGCAGCACCGCCTTCAAGCGGGCCGGTGCAATGCTATAGCGCTGCGGGGACGGTGCTCTCGGTGGGGCGGGCTTGGTGTTCATGAGCGGTGGCG
>QGUO01000078.1 GCA_003242495.1 Pseudomonadota bacterium
CGAGCTGCAAGCCGCCTGGCGCGACATCCTCAATGCGATAGGAGGATCCTTGTCCCATGTCTGGAGCGATGCGCTATTAGTCGCACGACGGCTTGTGAAACAAGTCACGGCACGCAGTTCCTGGCCAAATCATGCCTTGATCCTACGCTCTTATGACACTCGCTGAGTCTCAAACACCCGAGATCCCCGCTGATGACTTTTCGCGGCGTTTCGCGATGCGTGCGCCGAACCTTATGTGGTTCCTCGGTGCAGGCGCGTCCGTGGCAGCGGGTATTCCTACAGCCTACGACATGATCTGGGAGTTCAAGCAGAAACTCTTTATCAGTCAACGGCTGATGTCGCCGAAGTCCGTGGCCGATCTTTCCAATCCCACTATTCGTACGCAGATACAGACACACATCGATTCCCTCGGCACGCTCCCTCCGCTAGGTGCAACGGAGGAGTATGCCGAGCTATTCGAGGCGGCTTATCCATCCGAGGGCGATCGGCGAGCGTATATCGAAGCCAAGGTGGCGGGGGCGAAGCCATCATTCGGTCACTTGGTCCTCGCAGCGTTGATGAAAGCCGGGCTTACGCGTTTGGTGTGGACAACGAATTTCGACGCCCTCATCGCGGATGCATGTGCGAAGGTCTATGACGGAACCGGTGCGCTGACGACTGGATCGCTAGATGCGCCGGACCTGGTGGTACAGCGGATTGGCGAGAACCGGTGGCCCGTTGAAGTAAAACTACACGGAGATTTTCGATCGCGGCGCTTGAAGAACACGAGCGATGAGCTTCGCATGCAGGATGCGCGTCTGCGAGGTCTCCTCGTGGATTGCTGTCGCCGGTTCGGGCTTGTTGTCGCAGGTTACAGCGGGCGTGATGATTCGATCGTGGATGCTCTTGAGGATGTGCTAACGCAGCCAAACGCATTTCCGGGCGGATTATTCTGGTTGCATCGCGGTGATGGAGCGCCATTCCCACGGGTCACTGACCTGTTGATGCGAGCGAAAGCCGTTGGTGTAGATGCAGCACTTGTCAGAGTCCATAGCTTCGACGAGGCCACTCGAGACCTGCTTCGGTTGCTGGACAAAGTCGACGGGAGCGCGCTCGATGGGTTCGGATCCGAACGCCGGCGCCGCTCTTCTGCCCCTGTTCCTAGCGGGCGAGTTGGGTGGCCTTTAGTGCGGCTCAACGCCATCCCGGTTTTGCGTGCTCCCACGCAGTGTCGGAAGATTGTATGTAAGATCGGTGGCCACAAAGAGGCAAGAGATGCCGTTGAAAGAGCTGGCGTGCAGGTCATCGTGGCTCGAGTGAAGGCTGGTGTTTTGGCGTTTGGTTCGGATGCGGATGTGCGGGCCGCGTTTTCGTCTCATGCCATCACCCAGTTCGACCTCCACGCGATCGAAACAAAGCGATTGCGCTATGACTCTGGCGAGCGGGGGCTTCTGCGCGAAGCGTTGAGCCAAGCAATTGCACGCAATCGCGCGTTAGATTGGCGCCGCCGCCGCGATACAGATCTGTTCGTGCCGAGCGATCCTGATGCGGGCGTCTGGAGGCCGCTGCGACAACTGGTGTCCTCAACAAGTGGGATAGTCAAAGGCTTTCCGGATCTGGAGTGGCGCGAAGGCATCGGAACTCGACTGGATTGGGCCGATGATCGTCTCTGGCTTCTTGTCGAGCCCCGAATTGTGTTCGACGGATTGACCGACGAGAACCGAGCGGCGGCTACCGATTTTGCTCGGGAGCGGTCGGTGAAGCGCTATAACACCGTCTTCAACGATCTGATCGCTTTCTGGGTGAGCATTCTTAGCGGCGATGAAAGTGACATGCGAGCGTTCGGGATTGGCGATGGTGTTGATGCTCTGTTCGCTCTGTCGCGTAACACCGCATTTTCTAGGAGGTCCGGGGCATGACTAGCAAGATTGCGCCGCACATCCAATTGCCTGAACCTGAGCTGGCATTTCATCCGGACCGTACGTCGGATCGAGAGATCCATCCGCTGAAGGGGTTGTTACGTTTCGGGCCGTACTCAAAGACGCTGGTCCCTTAATGAAGGAAGCTTCAACAGGCCTCCGTAAGTAATGGCATACGCCAGGCGGAATTCCCATTCATCACTGATCCGGGCAGTGGGCGGACGTATGGATGAGTATGTGGGGTGACGCGGAAGCCCCCCCCCGTTGCCGGCCGTCGATTTCGCAAGTCAAGCGGTTGTGGTCGTCGCGTTCAGTTCGCGCCCACATGGCGGACATCGCATAGCATTATACGCAAGCAGCACGCGCGATGCAGCTCTTGAGATCCTCGCGATGGAGTACAAGCCCGGAACAGGTTGCGTCACAACAGCGACGGTAACCTATCCGATTGCGGTCGCCATCGTCTCACCGAAAGCTCGATCCGTGAGGTTCGGTTACAGAAGTGAATCTGCACATTGTGAGCGATTGATCTGCACGTGATCGCGGTTGAGTTGGGCCGTGACTTCGATCACCAAGGCCGTCTCCGTGATGCGGCATCCCAATCCATTCGACGCAGGGGCTCATTATTTTGCTCTCGGAACAGGGGGGGTAGCGTCACCTTAATAAGATATTAAACTGGAATCGCCAGTATCCTCCGTCGAAAGGCCACCTAATGGTGTGAGCGCCCAGTGAACCTGCTGCTCGTCGAAGACGATCTCATGCTGGCCGAGACGGTTTGCGACGGCATTCGTCAGCATGCCTGGGGTGTCGATCATGTGAGCGATGCCGTGGCGGCGAAGCTCGCACTCGTGGAGCATGCCTACGCCGCCGTCCTGTTGGACCTCGGCCTGCCTGGCGATTCGGGGCTCACCGTGCTGAAGTGGATGCGAGAGCGTTACGACTCGACGCCCGTGATCATCATGACCGCTCGAGGCCAGCTGAGCGAGCGCATCCGTGGTCTCGATGCCGGCGCCGACGACTACGTCGTCAAGCCGTTTCCGTTCGATGAGCTGTTGGCCCGTATCCGCGCAGTCACGCGCCGCGCCCAGGGGCGGGTCGTACCCGTGATGAGGCATGGGGATGTGGTCCTGGATCCCTCCAAGCGGTTGGTCACGCGGGGCGGGGTGCGAGTCTCCTTGAGCGCCCATGAATACCGGACGCTGCTGGCGTTGCTGGAACGCGCCGGCCATGTGGTGACCCGCGAGCATCTGGAGAACGTGGTCTACGGAACGGCCAGCAGCATCGAGAGCAATACCATCGCGGTGTTCGTACATCAGCTGCGTCGCAAGCTGGGGGATGACATCATCACGACCGTGCACGGACAGGGCTACATGATCGGCACACCTGCCTCGTGAACACATCACTTCAAAGCCGGATGATGCTGGCCCTGGGCCTGTCGATCACCGTCACGTGGATCCTTGTTTTCGTGAGCGTGTTCGCCTATACCGCCCACAGCCAGAGCAGTATCGAAGATCACGCGCTGAAGGCCATCGCCGTCAAGCTGCTCACGTCGATACCCGGCGGCGAGGGTGGGGTAGGCCAGAGTCTGCACCTGCACGATGACGTTCGCTCTGACGCGGAACGGCTGCTCTTCCAGTTGTGGCAAGGCAGGGACCGCCTGGTGGGTCGTACGCCCGATGCGCCGGATACGCCGTTGCGGCCGGATTTCATCGAAGGCTTCATCGATACCCGCATCGCCGGAGAAACCTGGCGGGTGTTCTCCGTTTCAGACCGCGACGGCACGGTTCATGCGCAGGTCGCCCGGCCGCGGAGCGTTCTCGATGAACACCTACGGAAGGAGGTCGTCTTTGGGTTGACCCTGTTCACGGTCTTGCTCGCGCTGACCGGGCTGTTCATGTGGGGTGCGGTGCGCAGATCACTCAAGCCCATCGTGACCATCGCGAGTGAAGTGCGGGATCGCCGGAAGTTCGACTTAACGCCTCTACCGGTCTCAGGTCTGCCGAGGGAAGTCGAGCCGTTGGTGGAATCCTTCAACCAGCTGCTGAAACAGCTCGATCAGTCGGTTCAGGCTGAACGCCGCTTCATAGGCGATGCGGCGCATGAGCTGCGCACTCCATTGTCCGCGCTCTACGGCCAGGCGGAAGTGGCATTGCGTGCAAGCACGACGGCGGAGAAGGACGCGGCGCTTGGCAAGCTGCTCGCGGTCGCCGAGCGCAGCACCCGCTTGTCGGAGCAATTACTGGACCTCGCACGGCTGCAGGCGGGCACGCGCGCGCCGAAGCGCCAGCGCTATGACCTGGATGAAATCGTGGTCCACATCGCCAGCGAATTCGACCTGCCCGCTCAAAAGGCGAATCGCACTCTGCAGTTGGTCACCGAACCCTGCACGATCGACTGCGACGTGGATGAGATCGGCATTCTGCTGCGCAATCTGGTGGACAATGCGCTGCGTTACACCGCCCCCGGTGGGCACATCAGGATTGCTTGCGGTCGCATGACAGACTCAAGCCCAACGGAGAGAGTGTTCCTGGAAGTATCCGACGACGGACCGGGCGTTCCTCCCGAGCAGCAGGCAGCCATTTTCGATCGATTCCATCGGGTGCCCGGCAACGGCGTGCGGGGGAGCGGCATCGGATTGTCACTGGTTGCCGAGATCGCGCGCCTGCATGACGCGAGCATCGAGACCGGAGACGGCATCGGGAGCCCGGGCTTTCGGGTTCGCATCGTATTTCCCACTGCACCGACCGCATCGCCGCAGACGAACGCCTGATGCTCCCGCTGCGTCGATGCCGCGCCTTAAAGAATCATTCATAACCCTAAGAACTTCCTAAATCCTCTTTGTCACCATGGCAATGAAGCGGTGGCTTCCCGTCATCGCGTGAGGAGGGAAGGAGATGTCCCGCGCTCTCTGTAGCATGGTGACCGCGCTCCTGCTGAGCGCGTGTGCCACGCAGCCGGACTATCGGCGCCCGGCAATCGAGCTGCCGTCCGAGTGGGCCAACCAGACAGATCTTGCGCGTGCCCCCGTGGACTTGATCGGCGACGAACGCGAAACCTGGTGGGCGGCGCTCGGCGACGGGGCCATCGACGCCCTGGTCAGCGCAGCGCTCACCGACAATCCAACATTGGCCGAGGCGGCGGCCCGTGTGGATCAAGCGAACGCCATCGTCTCCATGGAGCGCGCGCAGCGCACCCCGCGAGTCGACGCAACGAGTTCTTCAGGACGGGAACGTGTCGGAATCAACGGCAACGCCGGAGAAATGCTGGCGTCGTGGCAGAGCACGGCCGCGATCGGGCCCAACCTCTCCTGGGAGATCGACCTCTGGGGCCGTGTCAAGGAGAACGCCTTGGCTGCGCACCGGCGCCTTCAGGCACGTGACGCGGACGCGCGTCACGCGCGCCTGTCGATCGCTGCGCAGATCGCCAACGGCGTATTGTCACTTCGTGCGTGCAACCTGCTGCTTGCAGTACGCGACGCCGACCTCGCTTCGCGAGAGAACGAGCTGGCGATCATCCGCACGCGCGTGCGGCATGGCACGCGTCCGCCAGTCGACGTAGCCGCTGCGGAGACCAACCTCGCTACCGCGCGCATCGAGCGCATCGCCCAGGAGGAGGCGTGTCTGCAGGCCGTGGATGCGCTCGTGGCTGTCAGCGGGCGCCCGGCGCACGAGGTTCGGTCTCTTGTCGCGGATTCGGTGAGGCCGGACGGGAATGATGATCTTGCTGCCCGGATACCGAGTCCACCAGCCATCCTTCCGGATCTTCCGGTGACGGTCCTGCTTGCTCATCCCGCAGTGGTGGCCGCCGAGCGCGAAGTCGCTGCCCGCTGGGCGGAGATTGCGGTGGCGCGCGCGGAGCAGCTGCCGCGGCTGGATCTCACTGCCATGGTGACGGGGCAGTGGATTCGGGCATTCGGGGCGAGCGGCTCGTACACGACGGGATCGGGCGTGCTCGGCCTGTCTGCGCCCCTGTTCCAAGGCGGTGCCGGTGCCGCCGAGGTTGCTCGCGCGGACGCGAGTTATCGCGAGGCGGTGGCGATGCTGGAGTCGACCGTTCGTGAAGCGGTCCGTGAGATCGAAGATGGCCTGGCCGCGCAAGACGCGGCGATCCGGCGCGTCGACGTCTCGAGGTCTGCCTTGTCGGCCGCTCGGTTCACACTGCGCGCGAATGAGGCCCGTCGCCTTGCCGGTGCGATCAGCGCGTTCGAGCTCGAGGAGTCGCGCCGTCAGTTCAACCGCGCACAGGAGAGCGCAATCGTCGCCGCGCGGGATCGAGCACAGGCCTGGGTCGAGCTCGTCCGCCGCACCGGTATGGTCGCCGATGCGCACGGGATGGTGACGCCGGGCTCCATCCGAGCGCGCCACCAAATGAACGGCTCACGGCCTGACCATGCCGGCGCGCAGTCCGTGCTCGCCGACACCGCGCGTTCCATCCCCGGCCTTGGAACGGAGTTGCCGCAATGAGCGATGTGGCAAACGGCCAGAACGCCGACATGACTGGCGTGTCGGCGCGCACGCGTGGCCCGTGCACGTGGTTGCCATCATGGGTAGCGGCTGTGTCGGTGGTGATGTCGATGCTCGCCGGTTGCTGGTACCTGATGACCGATGATCCCGAAGACGGCGAACGCGGCGAGCAGGCGCAGAGAACCCCCGCACTGACCGTTACGACAGCGACGCCGCGCCGCACGCGCTGGCCGGTGACGCTTACGGCGTCAGGATCGATCGCGCCGTGGCAGGAGGCCAGCGTCGGCGCACAGGTCGGGGGCTATCAGATCGTCGAAGTACGGGTGAATGTCGGCGATCGGGTTCGGCGCGGCGATCTGCTGGCGCGACTCGACTCCGCACTGCTGCGCGCCGAGGAGGCGCAGCTGCTCGCCAATGACGAGCAAGCGATCGCCGACAGAGAGCGAGCGCTGGGTCTCCAGAGCGAGGGCGCCATCAGCGATCAAGAAGTCCTTCAGTTCGTGACGGCGGCCAAGGTCTCGGCGGCTCTGCTCGCATCCAAGCGCCTGCAGCTCCGGTACACCGATGTGATTGCGCCGGATGACGGCGTGATCAGCGCGCGCAGCGCGACGCTGGGCAGGGTGCCTGCAGCCGGCGAGGAGTTGTTTCGACTCATCAGGAAAGGGCGGTTGGAATGGCGAGGTGAGCTGACGGCCGCGCAACTTTCGAGCGTGGCCAAAGGGCAGCTCGTCGAGTTGGCGCTGCCGGACGGCAGTACCGCGACTGCAGAAGTTCGTGACATCGCGCCGAGCCTGGATGAGCGCTCGCGGCTCGGTGTGGTGTACGCCGATCTCGTGCCGGGCAGCCACGCGCGCGCAGGCATGTATGCGAACGGAAAGCTCGTCGTCGGGGAGACACCGGCACTGGTGGTCCCCGCCGAGTGTGTCGTGATCCGTGACGGACGAACGTATGTCGTGAAACTCGTCGACGAGCATGCAACGCCTGCTGTCACGCTCCAAGCCGTCACGCTCGGTCGTCGTCGCAACGACGACGTCGAGATCGTCAGTGGACTCACTGGCGACGACATCCTGGTGAAGGCCGGCGCAGGCTTCCTGAGCGAGGGTGACATCGTCCGAGTGGTGAGCACGTCCACGCAGCAGTTCAGCGCGGTCCGTGACCGGGAGGTGGCGCCATGAACCTGGCCACCTGGTCGATTCGCAACCCCATTCCTTCGGTGTTGCTGTTCATGTTGCTGGCGTTCGCGGGATTGTGGGGGTTCGCTCGGCTCCCAATCCAGGATCTGCCCGATCTCGATCTGCCGGCGGTCACGATCACATTGATTCAGCCAGGGGCGGCACCCGCGCAGCTCGAGACCGAAGTGGCACGAAAAGTGGAGGATGCGCTGGCGACGCTGAATGGTCTCCGGCACATCCGAACATCGATCACGGATGGGCTGGTCTCGATCCAGGCCGAGTTCGTCCTCGAGAAGCCGCTTTCCGACGCGCTGATCGAAACGAAGAATGCCGTGGATCGGGTGCGATCGGACTTGCCTGCCGACCTGCAGCCGCCGACCGTGGCTGCCGCGACGTTCGCGGGCGGCCCCATCCTGACCTACGCGGTGTCCTCGTCACGGATGGACGAAGAGGCACTCTCCTGGTTCGTCGACGACGTGCTCGCGAAGGCGGTGCTCGGGGTACCGGGGGTCGACCGCATAGAGCGGGTCGGTGGTGTGCAGCGGGAGATCCGCGTCGAGGTCGATCCGGTGCGGCTCGCTGCATTGGGTGTGACTGCAGCCGATCTGTCACGCGCCCTGCGCGAGGTTCAGCAGGAGTCCTCCGGTGGCCGCAGCCAGCTCGGCGGGGCGGAGCAATCGATCCGCACGGTCGCGCTTGCGGCGGAAGCCTCCGACCTTGCTGCGCTCCCGATTGCATTGCCCGGAGGGCGTCATGTGCGGCTCGACCAGGTGGCGACCGTTCAGGATACGGCTGCCGACCGCACGCAGGCCGCGCTGCTCGACGGACGTCCTGCCATCGGCTTCAACATCTATCGCGCCAGGGGACATGACGAAACAAGAATAGCGGAAGGCGTCGCGGCGGCGCTCGCGCGCTTGAGCGCCGCGGACCCTGCGCTCGAATTCGAGCTCGTGTCCAGCTCCGTCGCGTACACGCTCGAGCAATTCCAGGGCTCGATGGCGATGCTCTACGAAGGCGCGTTGCTGGCGATCTTCGTGGTGTTTCTGTTTCTGCGTGATTGGCGCGCAACCCTGATCGCCGCGGCGGCACTGCCACTCTCCATCCTCCCGGCCTTCGCAGCGATGTACTGGTTGGGTTACTCGCTCAACACGCTCACGCTGCTGGCGCTGGCTGTCACGGTCGGCATTTTGGTCGATGACGCGATCGTCGAGATCGAGAACATCGAGCGTCACCGACGGATGGGTAAGCCTGTGCTCGTTGCCGTCAAGGATGCGGTGACCGAGATCGCGCTCGCGGTGATCGCGACGACCATGACGCTCGTGGTCGTGTTCCTGCCGACCGCGCTCATGGGCGGCGCGCCGGGCCTTCTGTTCAGGCAGTTCGGCTGGACGGCGGTGATTGCCGTGTTCGCGTCGCTTCTCGTGGCGCGCCTGCTGACACCAGTGATGGCGGCATACCTGCTGAAGGGGCAGGAACCAAAGAAGGATTCTGAGGGCCGTATCATGTCGTGGTATCTCGGTGCAGTGCGCTGGTGCTTGAGCCACCGGAAAACTACTGCAACGTCTGCGATCGCGTTCCTGGTCGGCTCGCTCGCGCTGGTCCCGTTGATTCCCACGGGTTTCATTCCTCCAACGGATAGCGACTTCACCATGGTCTCCGTCGAGTTGCCGCCCGGAAGTTCGCTCGAGCGCACGCTGAGCGTCGCGGAACAGGCGCGGGAGGCATTGACGGGTGTCGATGGCGTTCGAAGTGTCTTCACGACGGTCGGGCAACCACAGGGCGGTGACGGCGGCGTGCAGGCGGGCGAAGTACGACGCGCCTTGCTGACGCTCATCTTTCCACCGCGCGGCGAGCGACCGCGCCAGGCCGAGATCGAAGCGGAGGTGCGCAGGAAGCTGGAGGCGGTGCCCGGCGCGCGCTTCGCGATGGGCGGCAGTGATCCAGGAAACACTCTGCAGCTGATCCTGGCCAGCGACGACAACCGGGCACTGAAAGCGACGGCGCAGGCGATGGAAAGGGAATTGCGGGGAGTCCTGGGTCTGTCCAACATCAGGACGACGGCGAGTCTCGAGCGTCCCGAGATCGTGGTGCGTCCCGATTTGCAGCGCGCGGCGGAGCAAGGCGTTACGGCGGCGGCAATCGGCGAGGTGCTGCGCATCGCGACGAGCGGTGATTTCGATACGAATGTCGCGCGGCTCAATTTGGACAACCGTCAGGTCTATATACGAGTGCGTTTGGGCGACGACTTGCGGAAGGAGCTCGATACCATTGCCGACATGCGCCTCAGCGGTCGGGAGGGCCCGATCCCGCTGTCGAGCGTCGCGAGTGTGTCCCTGTCCAGCGGTCCCTCGCAGATCGACCGTTACGATCGACGGCGCTACGTCACGGTTCAGGCAGATCTGGCTGGGATGCCGCTCGGCGATGCGCTCGCGGCCGTGGCTGCGCTGCCGTCGGTCCGTGGTATGCCATCGAACGTCGAGTTGATCGAAGCGGGGGACGCTGAGCTGGCGGCCGAACTCGCGGCGGGGTTCGGCATGGCCCTGGTGGTCGGCGTGCTCTGTATCTTCTGCGTGCTGGTGCTGCTGTTCAAGGATTTCCTGCAGCCGATCACGATCCTGTCCGCCATCCCTCTCTCGGTCGGCGGCGCCTTCCTCGCGCTCCTGCTCGCCCGCAGCGAGCTCGGCGTGCCCGCGATGATCGGGCTGGTGATGTTGATGGGCATCGTGACCAAGAATTCGATCCTGCTCGTCGAGTACGCGGTCGTTGGCATCACCGAGCGCGGCCTGACCGTGCGCGACGCGCTGATCGATGCCTGTCACAAGCGCGCCCGGCCGATCGTGATGACCACCGTCGCCATGATTGCCGGCATGTTGCCCATCGCCCTGGGTCTGGGCGCCGACGCCAGCTTCCGTCAGCCGATGGCCATTGCCGTCATCGGTGGACTCATCAGCTCGACAGCGTTGAGCCTGCTGGTCGTGCCGGTCGCCTTCAGTTACCTCGACGCGCTGCATCGCCGCGTGGCAAGACGCTTGAACCGCTTCTCGACGGCACCGGCGGAGAGCTCGTCAGGCTATGGCTGATTCGAAGCGTTGAAGCTTCTGGCTTCCACGCCGTCTGTGTCGGAGGCTGGTAAGGGAGTCGATCCGTGGAATGGCCGGCGCCGCGCTCGACGGCGGTCCGCTCGTCGATGGGGTCGTGCAGCGAGTCGCGCGGTGGAAAACCGGGAGGGGGCGCTGCGGCTCGCAGCAGGTGATGGACGGCGCGTCACCGCGGGCGACCAGGCGCGGCTGAGCACCGATACAGGCCGCCGAGCCTCCCGTCAATGAAGCGCCACGCCCGGTGTCCAGGTCCCGATCCCCGCTCGCGCACCCCCCTTGGGCTCCTTCTGGCGTGACTTTGGCTGACTGGTAGCGCTATCATTCGTCGGCATCGGCGGATCGTCTGGCGATCTGGCGGGAATGCTCGTTCGCAACGCTCGGCTGCCGGCTGTTGGAACAAGGGGGGGGGCTTGCATTCATGTGGACGATTTCGTTCCGTCCTGGGCGGCGCACCTCGGCGCGCTCCTGGATAGCGAAGTTTTCGGCCGTACCACTGC
>QGUO01000502.1 GCA_003242495.1 Pseudomonadota bacterium
CAGGCGCTGCGCCAGCACGCCGATCAGGCTCGAGGACAGCAGGAACGGCTCGACACCCATGTCACGCAGGCGCGTCACCGCGCCCACCGCGGTGTTGGTATGCAGGGTGGACAACACCAGGTGGCCGGTGAGCGAGGCCTGCACGGCGATGTGCGCGGTCTCCAGGTCGCGGATCTCGCCGACCATCACCACGTCGGGGTCCTGGCGCAGGATGGCGCGCAGCCCGCGCGCAAAGGTCATCTCCACTTTCGTGTTGACCTGCATCTGGCCGATGCCGTCGATGTAGTACTCGATCGGATCCTCGACCGTCATGATGTTGCGGCTGTTGTCGTTGATCCGCTCGAGCGCGGAGTACAGCGTAGTGGTCTTGCCCGAGCCGGTCGGCCCGGTCACCAGGATGATGCCGTGCGGCTTGTGGATCAGCTCGTCCATGTATTTCTGGATGCGCGGATCCATGCCGAGGGCGTTCAGCTCGAGCCGCCCGGCCTGCTTGTCGAGCAGACGCAGCACCACGCGCTCGCCATGGCCGGCGGGCACCGTCGAGACACGCACGTCGACCGCCCGACCGGCGATACGCAACGAGATGCGGCCGTCCTGCGGCAGGCGCTTCTCGGCGATGTCGAGCTTGGACATCACCTTGATGCGCGAGACCACCAGCGGCGCCACGGCGCGGCGCGACTGCAGCACTTCGCGCAGCACGCCGTCGATGCGAAAGCGCACCACCAGGCGGTTCTCGAACGGCTCGATGTGGATGTCCGAGGCATTGTCCTTGATCGCCTGGGTGAGAATGGCGTTGATGAGCTTGATGATGGGCGCGTGATCGTCGCTCTCGAGCAGATCCGACGGCTCGGGCAGATCCTGCGCGATGTGTGCGAGGTCGGTGTCATCCTCGAGCCCGCCCACCATCTGCATGGCGGTGTTGGTGCCGCCCTCGTAGCGCTCGCGCAGCAGCCGGTCGAAGGTCTCGGCGTCGACGCGACGCAGCTTCAGCGGCATGCCGAGCACGCGGCGCACCTCGGCGATGCTGGCCGGCTGGGCGCCGGCCCGATAGACCCCCGTGGCACCGTCCTCGGCGATGTCCTGGACCAGCACGCCGTGACGGCGGCAGAAGGTGAACGACAGGGGAGGGGTGCCGTCGGCGCGGGCGCGCGCGGCGCCGGCTGCCGCAGGGGGCGCTAGGGTGTCCTGAATGTCCGCACTCATTGCGGTCTCCTGAGGCTGTCGGGCTTACCGTAGAGCCTGCCGGGGCGCCGCGCAGCGGCGTACCGGCACCCGCAGACATGCTGCCGGGGACACCGCGGGCGCACAACGGGCCGCGACCGGCAGCGGGCGGGCGACGACGGCTCGCGGCACCGGGTCGGGGTCCCGAACGGACGGGCCGCAGGCCGTCGTGGCGCCGGGCGGGCGTCGCGGAGCGACCGGGCCATCATTGTGGCGGCGGCGCCTCCTCGGGGGGCTCGGTCTCCTCGAGCGGCGCGGTCTCGGTTCCCTGTGAGTCGTCCCCGTCTTCCGGGTCCGGGGGAACGGTGCCCGGCTGCGGCGGCGTGCCGCCCTGGGTCGGGTCGGCGTACCGCGACAGCTCCTCGATGGGCGGCAGCACGGGCGGGCGCTCGCTCGGCAGCAACGTCACGCGCGAGCGCGGCCGGGCGAGCTGCTGATTGCGCATCACATTGTACTTCGCATTGGTCTCGATGGCGGCATCGACGCCGTCGCGCAGGATGGTCGGACGGATGAAGACCATGAGGTTCTGCCGGTCTTTCGAGCCGCTGCGCGTCTTGAACAGCTCGCCGAGGATGGGCACCGAGCCGAGGATCGGCACCCGCTGTTCCGATTCGCGCGCCTCGTCGCTGATCAGTCCGCCGAGCACGATGATGCCGCCGTCCTCGACCATGACCTTGGTGCTGATGGTGCGCTTGTTGGTGATGAGGTCGACGGCGCCCTGGGTGCTGGCGGCCAGGTTGGAGCTTTCCTGCTGGATATTGAGCAGCACGGTATCGACGCCGCGGTTGATCTGCGGGGTGATCTTCAGAATCGTGCCGACTTCCTGGCGTTGCACGGTGGTGAACGGATTGACCGTGCCCTCGACCGTGCCCGTGCTGGTGAACTGACCGGTGATGAACGGCACCTCCTGGGCGACGCGGATCTCGGCCTCTTCGTTGTCGAGCGTGATGATCTGCGGCGTCTGCAGGATGTTGGTGCTCGAATCGCCGCGCAGCGCGCGCAGCAGCACCGCGAAATTCACGCCCGTGTCCCGGAACCGGCCGGCGCCGAGGGTGAGGCCGGTGGGCAGCAGGCCCGGGTCGAGATCGTCGGAGTCCCTCAGCAGGGCGGAGGCGAGGCTGCCGATGCTGACATTGCCCACGGGCTGGTTGAAGGTCCCGATGGGCACCGTGCTGCTCGAATCGCCGGTGCCGTCGATGGCCCAGTTCACGCCGAGCTCCGCCATGCGGTTCGTGGAAATCTCCACCAGGATGGCCTCGACCAGGACCTGCGCGCGGCGGATGTCCAGCTTGTCCACGATGGACATGATCTGGCGCATGATCTTCGGCGGGGCGGTGATCACCAGCGCGTTGTTCTGCGGATCGGCCCAGATGGCCACGCCGGTGTCGGGCCGCTGGCCACCGCCCTGCTGGCCGCCCTGCTGCGCGCCGCCGGCGGCGCGTACCAGGCCCTGGACCTGCTCGTTGAGCTTGCTGGCGAGCTGCTCGGCGTCGGCGTACTCCAGATAGCGCACCTGGGTATCGCCGCCGTCCTCGAGCGGGGTGTCGA
>QGUO01000503.1 GCA_003242495.1 Pseudomonadota bacterium
GGTCTGCTCGATGCGCGCCCTCGGGGTGCGCATCGAGCAGACCGGCCCCCAGTCGGTGCGGGTGCATGGCGCCGGGCTGCGCGGGCTGCGCAAGGCCCGCCATGCGCTCGACCTCGGCAATTCCGGCACGGCCATGCGACTGATGACCGGGCTGCTGGCCGGGCAGGCGTTCGACACCGAGCTGATCGGCGATGCATCGCTGATGAAGCGCCCCATGGAGCGTGTGGCGGTGCCGCTGCGCCAGATGGGCGCGCGCATCGACACCGACGGCGGCCGCCCGCCGGTGCGCATCGGCGGCGGGACGCCGCTCGAAGGCATCCGCTACGAGCTGCCCGTGGCCAGCGCCCAGGTCAAGTCGGCGGTGCTGCTGGCCGGTCTGTACGCGCGCGGCACCACCGTGGTGGTCGAGCCGGCCGTCACGCGCGACCACACGGAGCGCATGCTGCTCGCGCTCGGTTGCAGCATCGAGGCGGCCCGGGGCGTGGTGACCCTCACGCCGCCCGAGCGCCTGCAGGCCTGTTCGCTGGAAGTGCCGGGCGATTTCTCCTCGGCGGCCTTCTTCATGGTCGCCGCGGCCATCGGGGCGAGCGGCGGCATCACCCTCAAAGGCGTGGGCGTCAATCCCTCGCGTACGGGGCTGCTGGACATTCTGGCGCTCATGGGCACCGAAGTGCGCCTGTTCAATCACCGCTCCGCCGGCGCCGAGCCGGTGGCCGACATCGAGGTGCGCCGCTCGCGCCTGCGCGGCATCCACGTGCCGGAGCACCTCGTGCCGCTGGCCATCGACGAGTTCCCGGCGCTGTTCATTGCCGCGGCCTGCGCGGAAGGCGAGACCCTGGTGACCGGCGCCGAGGAGCTGCGGGTCAAGGAGAGCGACCGGATCGCGACCATGGCCGAGGGGCTGCAGCGCATGGGCATCGTCTGCGAGGTGCTGCCCGACGGCATCCGCATCCAGGGTCGCCCGCCCGGCGCGCCGGCCACGGACGCGGTGTTCAGCGGCGGGACGGTGAACAGCCATGGCGATCACCGCATCGCCATGTCGTTCGCCGTGGCCTCGGCCCGGGCGGCCGCGCCCATCGAGATCCTCGATGTCGCCAATGTGGCCACATCCTTCCCGGAATTTCCGGCCACCGCGGCGACCGCCGGCCTGGCCGTGACTCAGGCGTAGCCGCCGGTCGTGGCCGAGGTGCCCATCATCACCATCGACGGGCCGAGCGGCTCGGGGAAGGGCACCATCGCCCGGCGGGTCGCCGATGCGCTGGGGTGGCACTTGCTCGACAGCGGGGCGCTTTACCGCCTGGTGGCCCATGCCGGGCACCTGCGGGGCCTCCATCCGGCGGACGAGCCCGGTCACGCGCGCCTCGCGGAGACGCTGGACGCCTCGTTCGAAACGACGGCCGATGGCGGCGAGCGCGTCCTGCTCGACGGCCGCGACGTGACCGCGGCCATCCGCACCGAGGCGTGTGGCGGGGGGGCTTCGCGGGTGGCCGCCATGCCCGCGGTGCGCGCGGCGCTGCTCGAGCGTCAACGGGCCTTTGCCCGCCCCCCCGGCCTGGTGGCGGACGGGCGGGACATGGGCACCGTGGTGTTTCCCGGGGCCGCTTTGAAGATATTTCTGACGGCCAGCGCCGAGGAGCGCGCCCGCCGACGGTATAAGCAGTTGAAAGACAAGGGCTCCAGTGCTAGCCTTGCCGCCCTTTCGCTGGAGATTGCCGAGCGCGACCGGCGCGACGCGAGCCGCCCGATCTCACCGCTTCGGCCTGCCGACGACGCCGTGATCGTGGATTCGACTTCCATGTCGGTCGACGCGGTCGTCGCGCGCGTGCTGGAACTGGCCGACCAGGCGCGACTGGCGGCCCATTGACAGGCAGGTTCGTTAAGATATCTATCCCGGAAGGGACGCAGGGTAGGGACGAGGCGCGGCCAGCGGTGCTCGACGCCTGGACAGATTCTCTTCCTGGGCCGTGCCGGATCCTGCCGCGCGGGATGCGCGGTTTCATCGACCAACCCCTCGCCGTCGGGATGGCGGATGAGGGCCAGCGGGCCGCAAGCGGCCCCGGACTCAACCCATGACTGAAAGTTTTGCACAACTGTTCGAAGAGAGCCTCGCCAGCCAGAAGATCAAGCCGGGCGCGATTCTGATCGGCCGGGTGGTCGAGGTCGGCTCCGACATGGTCGTCGTGAACGCCGGCCTGAAGAGCGAGGCCGTCATTCCGGTCGAACAATTCAAGAACGACCGCGGCGAGATCGAAGTCGCCGTGGGCGATGATGTCGAGGTCGCCCTCGACAGCGTCGAGGACGGCTCGGGCGAGACGCGCCTGTCGCGCGAGAAGGCCAAGCGCGCGCGCACCTGGGCCCGCCTCGAGGAGGCCTTCGAGAAAGAGGAAATCGTCAAGGGTGTCATCAACGGCCGCGTGAAGGGCGGCTTCACCGTCGAGATCGACTTCGTGCGGGCGTTCCTGCCCGGGTCGCTGGTCGACGTGCGCCCGGTGCGCGATCCCTCGTACCTCGAAGGCAAGGTGCTCGAGTTCAAGGTCATCAAGCTCGACCAGAAGCGCAACAACGTGGTCGTCTCGCGCCGTGCGGTCGTCGAGCAGGAGTACAGCGCCGAGCGCTCGGAGCTGCTGGACAAGCTGCAGGAAGGTGCCGTGGTGCGCGGCGTGGTGAAGAACCTCACCGATTACGGCGCGTTCGTCGACCTGGGTGGCATCGACGGCCTGCTGCACATCACCGACATGGCGTGGAAGCGCGTCAAGCATCCGTCCGAGG
>QGUO01000079.1 GCA_003242495.1 Pseudomonadota bacterium
CGTAGCGCCCATGGGCGGGCCCGTACGCCCGGGCTTTTGCATCGTCACGAGGGGTTGTGTATGACTCATCTGAAGATTTCCGGTCTCGCCTCGCTTTGCCTTGCCTTGGTCGTGGCAGCCGAGGCGCTGTCCTCCCCGGCCGTGTCCGAGGAGCAGGCGCGTCAGGCCATCGAGGCACGCAAGCAGGTGTTCAAGGACATGGAGTCGGCGTTCAAGCCCGTCGGCGCCATGCTGAAGAAGCCCAGAGAGCCCTTCGATGCGGCCGTGGTCCAGACCAGCGCCGAGCGCATCGAGGAGCTGTCGGGGAAGATCCCGGAGCTCTTCCAGCTGGACACCAGCAAGTTCGCCATCGAGACCGAGGCGCGCGCCGGCATCTGGAACAGCCTGACCGACTTCAACGCCAAGGCGGACGCCATGGCCAAGGCCGCAGCTGACATGAAGGCCGCCGCACAGTCGGGCGATCAAGGCGCCATGCGCAAGGCCGCCATCCAGGTCGGCAGAACCTGCGGCAGCTGTCACGATTCCTTCCGCGACAAGTAATCGCTGCCACGCGGGGCCGAGCGCGGTTCACGATGACTCGCCCCGCGGCCTTCCGATCCTCCCCGGGCGGGCGTACGATCCGCCCGGGCCGGATCGGAGGTTTGGATGAATCGCTCCCATTTCGTTGAGAGAACGGATCAGGCCACTGCCCTGCTTCCGCTGACGCGGCGGGCGCTCAGGGACTGGGTGGGCGCACAGGCGCCGGCCGTCGCGGCCTGGGTGGAGACGTCGGGCTTCGTGGCGGCACCCCACACGCTGCTGCGGATTCCGGACCCGCCCATGGTGCTGCTGGGTCTCGGTGATGCCCCTGACCTGTGGAGCTACGCCAGCGCGCCGCGCATTCTGCCTGCCGGCGAATACCGCATCGCCGCCGAGCTCGACGCCGAGACCGCCACCCGGGCCGCACTCGCCTGGGCGCTCGGCTGCTACCGTTTCGAGACCTACAAGTCCTCGCGTACGCCGACGCCGCGCCTGTGCTGGCCGGCGAACGCCGACCGCGCACGCGTGCGGCGCGAGGAGCGCGCCATTCTGCTGGTGCGCAACCTCGTGAATACGCCCGCGAACGACCTGGGCCCGGCCGAGCTGGCGGCGGCGGCGCAGGACGTCGCCGGCGAGCACCACGCCACAGTGCGGGTCCTGGTCGGCGACGAGCTACTCGAAGAGGGTTATCACGCGATCCATGCCGTGGGACGGGCCAGCGCGCGGGCGCCCCGGCTCATCGACCTGCGCTGGGGCGACGAATCGGCGCCTCGGGTCACGCTGGTGGGCAAGGGGGTGTGCTTCGATTCCGGCGGCTTGAACCTCAAGCCTGGCGAGGGCATGCGCCTCATGAAAAAGGACATGGCCGGTGCCGCCCACGTCCTCGCCCTGGCGCAGATGATCATGGACGCGCGGCTTCCGGTACGGTTGCGCGTGCTGATTCCGGCCGTGGAGAACGCCATCAGCGGCTCGGCCATGCGTCCGCTGGACGTCATACGGACCCGCAGCGGTCGGACCGTCGAGGTCGGCCATACCGATGCGGAGGGCAGGCTGGTGTTGTGCGATGCGCTGACGGAAGCGAGCAGCGAGCATCCCGACCTGCTGATCGACATGGCGACCCTCACCGGCGCGGCGCGCGTGGCGCTCGGACCGGACCTTCCGGCGCTGTTCTGCAACGACGACGAGCTTGCCGCTGCCCTCGCGGAGGCCGCGTCGGCCACCGGCGATCCCTTGTGGCGCATGCCCTTGTGGCAGCCCTACGCGGTCGACCTCGAGGGGCGCACCGCGGACCTGAACAACATCAGCTCCAATGCGTTCGCCGGCGCGATCTACGCCGCGCTGTTCCTTCAGGCATTCGTTCCGCAGGACGTGTCCTGGGCGCACTTCGACGTGTTCGGCTGGAACCCGAAGGACCGTCCGGGGCGTCCCGAGGGCGGCGAGGCACAGGCACTGCGCGCCATCTTCCGCTGCCTCGAGGATCGCTACACCGGCTAAGGCAGATCGAACACCAGCACCTCGGCCTCGCGGCCCCGCTCGAGCTCGAGCCGCGTGGTGTTGGTGAGCTTCAGCGCGTCGCCCGCCTGGAGTTCCGTGCCATTCGCGGCGACGCGACCGCGCGCGACATGTACGTAGATGCGCCGGTGGGGCGCGAACTCGAACGAGGCGTGCTCCGCGCCATCGAACAATCCGGCGTAAATGCGCGCGTTCTGGTGGATGAGCAACGAGTTCTCCGCGCCTTCCGGCGAGGCGACGAGCTGCAGCCGGCCGCGCTTGGCTTCCGCAGGGATGTGCTTTTCCTCATAGCTCGGCTCGATGCCCAGCACATCGGGCTCGATCCAGATCTGCAGAAAATGCACCGGCTCGGCCGTGGAGGGGTTGAATTCGCTGTGGCGCACGCCGCGGCCGGCGCTCATGCGTTGCACGTCCCCGGGGCGCAGGGTCGAGCTGTTGCCCATGGAATCCTGGTGCGCGAGCTCGCCCGAGAGCACATAACTCACGATCTCCATGTCGCGGTGGCTGTGGGCGCCGAAGCCGGTGCCGGGCGCAACCCGATCCTCGTTGATCACCCGCAACGGCCCGAACCCCATGTGCTGGGGATCGTGGTAGTCGGCGAAAGAAAACGAATGATACGACTCGAGCCAGCCATGGTCGGCATGGCCGCGCTCGCTGCTGCGTCTGACTTCGTGCATGCAGGGTCTCCCGCCGGGGACGGTTATCCGGCAATACTATCCGGACACGTGACGCCCGGTGTGGGCCTGAGGATCCGCCATGAACGATCTTTCCGCATTTCCTGTGACCCGCAAATGGCCGCCGCGCCATCCCGACCGCCTGCAGCTGTACTCCCTCGCGACCCCGAATGGCGTGAAGGTGTCCATCATGCTGGAGGAGACGGGGCTGCCTTACGAGGCACACTACGTGAGCTTCGACGCCGGCGACCAGCAGTCGCCCGAGTTCCGCTCGCTGAACCCCTACGGCAAGATTCCTGCCATCATCGATCCGGACGGGCCGGGCGGACGGCCCTTCGCGCTGTTCGAGTCCGGCGCCATTCTCGTCTACCTCGCGGAGAAAACGGGGCAGTTCATGGCGCGCGATGCCGCAGCCCGCTATGAAACCCTCCAGTGGCTCATGTTTCAGATGGCCGGCATCGGGCCGATGTTCGGCCAGGTGGGCTTTTTCCACAAGTTTGCGGGCCGTGAATACGAGGACAAACGCCCGCGCGACCGCTACGTCGGCCAGGCGAAGCGTCTGCTGGGGGTGCTCGACGCGCGCCTCGCCGACCGCCAGTGGATCATGGGCGAGGACTACAGCATCGTCGACATCGCGACCTTCCCCTGGGTGCGCAACCTGATCGGCTTCTACGAGGCCGGCGATCTGGTCGGTTTCTCCGAGTACCGCAACGTCGACCGTGCGTTGCAGGCGTTCCTGGCCCGCCCCGCGGTCACGCGCGGACTGTCGATTCCCGCCAAGCCCTGATTTGCGGCGATGGCAAGGGCGCAACGGGCGCAGGTGCGCCCGCGTGTCATGAGGGGGGTGTCTCGAGCGCGCGCTCCAGCGCCTCGCGAATGGCCTGGCTGTCGGTCGGGCGCACCAGGCGCGCGATCTCCTTGCCGTCGCGCAGGAACACGAGCGTGGGCCAGAGCTTCACCCGGTACGAGCGCCCCGGCTGGCGTCCCGGTCCGTCCTCGATTTTGAAGTGCGGCACCCCGGGATGCGCGGCGAACGCGGCGGCAATGAGCGGTTGCGCGGCCTTGCAATGGCTGCACCAGTTCGCGCCGAACTCGACCACGGCAGGACCCTGCAGTGCATCGAGCTCGTCACGCGAGGGTGCCATCGACTGATACGCGGTGCTCATGCGCGCTTCAATGCTCCAAAAAACCGAGCAGGTCCATCTGGCGCGTGTCGCCGATCACCTGCTCGAAGTCGAGCCCCAGGGTCTCCAGGACCGGCTCGGCGACCGGCTTGATCTGCTTGGTCACATAGTGCTCTCGATCGAGCGGATGCCGCACATTGTCGAGCGGCTCGGGTCCGGCGCTGGTGATCACGTAGCTGATCGAGCGTCCCTGCGGCTGCGCGGACTTGCGGGCGGCCGCCACGTGCGGCGGCGTGGTGGCGGTGTACGCCTGCGTGCGCTTGCGCAGGCTCTTGCGATACACGAGCTCGGCATCGAGCTTGCCGCGCCGCAGGTCGTGCACCACGTTCGCCAGGTAGGCATCCACCGGCTCACCTGCGAACAGACGCCGGTACAGCTCGCGTTGCACCTGTCTGGCGAGCGCCGTCCAGTCACGCCGTACGACTTCCATGCCCACGAATTCCACGGTGCCCGTCTCGTGTAACAGACCCGCGTAGCGCTTGCTGGCGCCGCGCGCGCTGCGTCGCGCACGGGGGAGGAACAGCTTGCGATAGAGCTTCTCGAACTTGATCTCCAGCCGGCTGGGCGTGCGCCAGCGCGCTTCGATGTAGCGCGCCAGCTCCTCGTTCAGGGTGGCGGCGAGGCGATGCCCCTGCTCGTGAGCGGCCTCGGGGGCGTTGCTGCCGGATTGCACGAACAGGCTGTCGGTGTCGCCGTAGAGCACCTGGAAGCCGGCCTGCTCGAACCAGCGTTTCGACCAGAGCAGCAGCTCGCGTCCGGTCCCGGTGATGGAGTTCGCCAGCGCCGGGCTGTAGAAGCGGCAGGCAGGCGTGCCGAGCACGCCATAGAACGAGTTCATCAGGATTTTGATGGCGTTGGCCGCCACCGCGTCGCCGGCGCGCCGGGCAGCCTCCCGGCGCGGAAACAGTTCATCGAGCAGGCGTGGCAGAATGCCGGGCTCGCGCCGGAACGCCCCGCCCGGCGTGTGAATGGCCTCGGGGTGTGCCTGCGGCTCGGGCAGGTACGTCAGCGGATCGATGTTGAACGTACGAATGATGCTCGGGTACAGGCTCTTGAAGTCGAACACCCAGACGTTCTCGTGCAAGCCTGCCGCGGGCTCGAGCACGTAGCCTCCTTGCTGGGCTGCATGCACCCGCGCATCGCTCGCGCGCACGGTGGGCGCGACGATGCCCTCGCGCCCGAGCTCGGCGAGATATAGAAAGTCGAACGAGGCGATGCTGGCCGCTACCCTGTCAGGCGTCATCCCGGCGAGTTGGCTGCGGGCGAAGGCCAGCTCCACGAGTTCCAGGCGCTCGACGATCTCGAAGGCGAGCCGCGCGTCCGTGCGCGCGTAGCGGGCGAATGCGGCGAGGTCGTGCCGATAGTTGTGCGCGATCTCAGCCATGCGGTCGCGTGCATCGCCCTGCAGGACCTTGCCTTCGCCGAGCACTTCGCGCGCCACCGCATCGAGCGAATGATCCTCCATGCGCACGAACGCGCCGCGCAGCAGGTCGATACCGTCCAGCACCAGGCGGCCCGGCACCGACGCCTGGCCGCTGCCGAAGTAGCCTTCCGGCTTGCGGACGCGCAATGCACCGGCGTCGCGTCCGAGCTCGAGCGGATGGCCCACGCGGGCAGCGATGCGTTGCAGCACGGTGAGATCGAAATCGACCGTGTTCCAGCCCGTGAGCACGTCGGGATCGAGTCGCCGTACCCGTTCGCAGAACATCTCCAGCGCAGCGTGCTCGTCGGCGCAGCGCGTGGCGCGTTCCGGCATCGGGCGCCCGCTCGAGTCGACGATCAGCACCTCGTCGCAATCGGGCCCGTACAGCGAGATCGCGAGCAGCCGCTCGGCCTTGGGATCGGTCTCGATGTCGAAGGCGAGCACCCGCGGCGCGATGTGGAGGAGCGTCGCCGGGCGCAGCTCCGGGTTGTCGAACACCCGGTCGACGCCGGCATGACCGGGCGTCTCCAGCGGCGCTGCGATCTCGCATGCGCCCTTGATGCCGCGCTCGATCAGATAGCGCACTGCGAAGCGTACGTCCGCTTCGAAGGTTTCGATGCCTGCCTCGTGCAACCGGTCGCGTAGCGCGGGGACGTCACCGGGCACCTGGGCCTCGATGCGACATACCGGCGAGCCGTCGAAAGTGCGCTTGTCCACCTGGACCGGCTGCGGCATGCGCAGCGCCCGCGCCCGTCGCGCGTCGGCGGCACGGATGTAGAAGTGCGGCCGTTGCCGGTCGTCCCGCACCAGAAACGTGCTGCCATCCTCGAGCCGCCCATATACATGCACCACGGGCACGCGGAGGCCGCCCGGACGCGTAACGACCCGGTAGCTGGCCTGCAGGATGAAGCCGCGTACGGTAATCATGATGCGCTCGAGCTTCCACCGTCCGGCGTCGTGGCCGGTCCGGCGCCGGAGGTGTCGAGGCCCCATTAGACCAGATTGCGCCGCGAGCGGCACAGCGGGCGCCGCGTGATGGAGCAGGCTTGCGTCGGGCGGGCGGCCGGGGGCGCATGGTCCGCGCGGCGTACGCCGCGAGGGATTTGTGCGAAGCAATGCCCCGATTCGTGCGCCCAGCGACTAAACTGCCGACATGAAGATCGCAACGTTCAATGTCAACGGTATCAACGCCCGACTGCCCCGTCTTCTCGAATGGCTCGAGAAAGAGTCGCCCGACGTCGCCTGTCTGCAGGAAATCAAGGTGCCCGACCCGGCCTTCCCCCTCGGCGCCATTCGTGCGGCCGGCTATGGCGCGATCTGGCATGGCCAGCAGACATGGAACGGCGTGGCCATACTCGCCAAGGGCGCCGATCCGGTCGAGCGCCGGCGCGGGCTGCCTGGCGATCCGGACGATACCCACAGCCGGTACATCGAGGCGGTCGTCGACGGCATCGTCATCGGCTGTCTCTACTTGCCGAACGGCAACCCGCAGCCCGGCCCGAAGTTCGATTACAAGCTCGCCTGGTTCGAACGCCTCATCGAGCACGCCGCCACGCTGTACGCCTGCGGCATGCCGGTCGTGCTGGCGGGCGACTACAACGTCGTGCCCACCGATTTCGATATCTACGACCCGAAGTCCTGGAAGAAAGACGCGTTGTTGCAGCCTGCCACGCGTGCCGCCTGGGAGCGCCTGCTCGCGCAGGGCTGGGTGGACGCCATCCGCGCCTGCCATCCCGAGGAGCGCATTTACACGTTCTGGGACTTCTTCCGCAATCACTGGCAGCGCAACGCCGGGTTGCGCATCGATCACCTGTTGCTCAATCGCGAACTGGCCGAGCGCCTGGTGGACGCCAACGTCGACCGTTGGGTGCGTGGCCAGCCTCGACCCAGCGACCATGCGCCGGTGTGGATCGAGGTCAAGGACGCCTGAGCGCCGCGTCCGCATGAAACACGAGAAGTCTTGAGCACTCTCGCGGCGCTTCCAGGGTTGCGTTACCCTGGAAGCGCACGCCCTGTGCACAACATGTTCAAGAACATTCGGGGGGAGACATGGACGAGCGGGCAATGAATCGACGGCGGTTGCTGGGCGGAATCGCCCTGACGGCGGGCAGCACGGCGTGGATCGCCGCAGGCACGCGCAGCGCCGAGGCCGCGCAGGCCGCTCTTCCGGACATGGGCACGGCGCAGGCGCCGACCCTCACCGACGTCAAGGACAAGGTGGCCTACATCACCGGCGCCTCGAGCGGCATCGGCCTGGGCATCGCGCGCGTGTTCCACGAGGCTGGCATGAAGGTCGCGCTCGGCTACCGCAACGAGCAGCGGCTCGCCGAAGCCCTGACGTTCTTCCCGAAGAACGATCCGCGGGTGTACCCGGTCCGGCACGATGTGATGGATCGCGACGGCTGGGAACGCACGGCCGACGACATCGAGAAGACGCTCGGCCCCGTGCAGGTGCTGGTCAACAATGCCGGGGTCGGCCTGCAGGCGCCGGCCAGCACCGGCACCTACAAGGATTGGGAATGGGGCCTGGGCGTCAATCTGTGGGGCCCGATCTACGGCGTGCACACATTCGTGCCGCGCATGCTCGCGAGCAAGCTCGGCTCGCAAATCGTGACCACCACCTCGACCAGCGGCATCCTGCCAGGCAGCGGAGCAGGCATCTACACCGTGGCGAAGATCGCCGCCGTGGGCTTGATGGAGGAGCTGCGCCTCGAGCTGCGCAACACCAATATCGGCACCTCGGCGTTCATTCCCGGTCTCACCAGGACCAATATCGCCAACAGCGAGAGCTATCGGCCGGAATCGCTCAAGAACGACGGCGCGCCCGCGGTGGCGCCCGGTGCGCCCGCGCGCACGGCGACGGCCAGCACCTCGGCAGCGCGCAGCGGTGGACCGTCGCTCGAGGACATCGCCATGGATCCGCTCGAGTCCGGGCGCTTCCTGCTGAACGGCATTCTCAACAACGATCTGTTCATCGTGACCCACCCGGAGTACCGGGTGGGCGTCGAGGCCCGTTGCAATGCCCTGCTCGAGTCGATGGTGCCGTTCACGCCCGTTCCGCCCCAACGCCTGCGCAGCAATCTGTATCGCTCGCCGATCTACGTGCAGGAGATTGCGCACCGGCAGGCGACGCGCGAGCGCAAGTTCTGAGGCATTCGCGGTGCGCGCTCGCGCCTGGGCGTGCCGATGCCGGCGCTAGAGGTTCGTTTGGTCCGGGGGGACGTCGTACGGCACGCCGGCGGCGCCTCGGCCATCGACGGCCTCCGGGCGCTCCAGGCCGACGCCATAGCAGGTCATCGATACCGATCCAAGCGTGCAACCTCGCACCAGGGGCGTGGCACCCGTCCCTGCGGCGGCTGCCATCCCGGCGATGTAGAGCAGCGGCAGGAAATGATCCGGCGTCGGCACCGCCGATGAATAGTCCGGGTGCTCCAGCAAGACACCCACGTCCTGAGGTCGTTCGGTCATGACCGCTGTGGCGGCATCGTCGAAGCGGTAGGCCCAGTCCTTGCCGCCATCGCGGTTGCGCCAATCGACCCGACGAAGGTTGTGCACCACGTTGCCGCTCGCCAGGATCAATATGCCACGCTCGCGTAACGCGGCGAGGCGCGCACCCAGCTGGAAGTGATAGGCCATGGGCTTGAGGGCGTTCAGTGAAAGCTGTACGACCGGCACGTCGGCTGCGGGGTACAGGTGAGCCAGCACGCTCCACGCGCCATGGTCGAGCCCCCATTGATCCCGATCGGGCCCCACCCACTCGGGCTCGGCAAGCTCGATGACCTCTTCCGCCAGCTCGGGCATGCCGGGCGCCGGATACTCGAAGGCGAACAGCTCCTCGGGAAAGCCATAGAAATCGTGAATGGTGCGTGGCTGCTGCATGGCCGTCACGGCCGTCGAGCCGATGAACCAGTGCGCGGACACGACGACGATGCCGCGCGGCCGGGGGAACGTGCCGCTCAGGTCGCGCCACGCCCGGGTGTATCCATTGAGTTCCAGCGTATTCATCGGGCTGCCGTGTCCAATGAATACCGCAGGCATCGTGGTCATCGGTCGTCACCCACGCCGGCAGGGAGTCGAGCACGCAGTGTGACAGGGGGCATGGCGTAGATCCATCGTGGAGGACCACCTGCCCGTGCGCGTGCGAGCAGCCGTGCAACGATACACGCTGCACGCTGGTGGGCCGGTGCCTTGGTGACGGCGCGGCCGCCGGCGTGAGTGCGTGCATGGTCTGTCCCTGAAGCGACCACTACGCGCCGGCGATTGACTCGTCAAGCCGCCGTTTCGGTGGGATGAGTCAAGGTTGCAGCCAGGCCGCCATGATATCGGCGCCCCGGCGATGCTGACCCAGGCAGACTGCTCATCGTCGGCTCTGGCGCTCGTCCGGAATCTCGGGCCGCGGCAGGTGCCAACCGCGGTGAATCGCGAGCATGCGCAACGTGAAGCACAGCAACGCGCCGGTCGTCGTCGTGACGACGGGCGCCAGGTCCAGCTGACTGCCGATCACTACCACCGTGGCGCCGGCCAAGGCCGCGACCGCATACAGGTCGGCGCGCAGCACGGCGGGAATCTGCGCGAGCAACACGTCGCGCACCATTCCGCCGCCAACGCCCGTCAGCATGCCGAGCAACGCCGCCATGATGGGATGAAGGCCGAAGGCGAGTGCTTTTTGGGCTCCCGACACGGCGAACAATGCGAGCCCCGCGGCGTCGAACATGCGCACCGGATTTTGTAATCGCTCGATGAGCGGGTGCCAGCGAAAGGTCAGGAAGCCGGCGCACAAGGATGTGGCCAGATAGCGCCAGTCGCTGACCGCCGCCGGCGGCGTTGCGCCGATCAGCAGATCACGCCCGATGCCGCCGAAGCACGCCGCCACGAAGGACAGCACCGCGACGCCGAAGATGTCGAGGCGCTGTCTGACTCCCGCCGTCGCGCCGGCCAATGCGAAAACGAACGTGCCAACGAGGTCCAGCACCAGAACCAGGGTGCTCATCCGCCGATCTCTCCAGGGGGCTGTGCTTCATCCCTCCAACCGTCGAAGGATAGCCGAGCTTGCGGCCACTCGCGTCACGTGCGCAGGATATTCGAAACATACGTCTTGGCGCGTCGACAGGCGGCATCGAGCGGCATGCCGAGCGCCAGCCCGGCCGCGATCGAGGCGGACAGCATGCAGCCCGTGCCGCGGCGTGCAACGTCGAACCGCGGCGTCGCGAAGCGCACCACTTCGCCGTGCGGCCGCACGAGCAGATCCACGGCCTCGGGACCCTGTGCATGCCCGCCCTTGACCAGCACCGCCTGCATGCCGAGCCGGAGAAGCCGATACGCCTGATCCAGCAGCGTCGCTGTGTCGCGGGCGGGTGCCTCGCCCAGGAGCGCCGCGGTTTCCGGGACATTGGGTGTGAGCAACGTGACGCGTGGGATGAGCGCTTCACAAAGTGCCCGACGCCCCGGCTCGTCGAGCAACCTACCGCCGGATGTCGCCGCCAGTACCGGATCGAGCACGGTCGGCACGGCAGGCAAGGCCTCGGCCACCGCCATGACGGCAGCGCGCGTGGCCAGTACGCCGATCTTGATGGCGCCGACCGGTCGCGTCGCCAGCGCGGCGGCGATCTGCGCACGGACGAGCTCGGGGGGAACTGGATGAATGGCGGCAACTCGTGCATCGGACTGCGCGGTGACTGCCGTGACGGCGCACAGCGCGTCGACGGCGAAATGGCCCAGAACCTGGACGCCCCGGGGAGGCCCGGCCCCCCGCCCCGACCCCTTGCCCCAATGGGGGAA
>QGUO01000080.1 GCA_003242495.1 Pseudomonadota bacterium
GGACTGGACGCCATTGTTCGACCGTGGGCGGCTGTTCGCCGAGGAGCTCGACGGCTCCGACCCCTGGCAGTTCAAGAACGTGATCGTGTAAGCGCGGCACGTCTGCCGCGCCGCCAAGACCCATGCCCTTACGGATCAGCTTCGACCTCGAGGATGCCGACCTGCGTCATTTCGAGACGCTGGCGCGCGAGACGCAAGACGCCGCTCGCGCGCGCAGCGCTGCGCAAATCGTTGCCGCGGCACGCCAGGTGCTCGAACGCGCCGAACGTGCGCAGCTCGCGCAATTCATGCGTGAGCGCTTCGCCGGGCTGCGGCTCATGCTCGAGATGCTGGCCGACGATGGCTGGCAGCTCGGCGAGGGCGATCGCCAGCGCGTGATCAATGCGCTGGCGTGTTTCGCCGAGGCGCCGCGCGGCGATGTCCCGGCCCTGCAATTGCTCGAGCACGCCATCATGATCGAGCTGGTGAGCCGCGATCTCCAGCACGATGTGGCCGCGTACGCGGACTTTTGCCGATTCCGCGAGCGTCACCGGGCGCAGCGTCGACCGGGTACGAGCGAGCAGGCACATGCACAGACACTCGAGAACAAGCGCCTGGCATTGCAGGCACGCATGCACGAGCGCCGGCTGCGCGATCTCGACCGGGCCGGCGGTGCGGTGCGGCGGCTGTTCGCGCTGTTTCGGCTGTGAGCCCGCTCATTCGTAACGGATCCCCGTCACGACATAGGTCTTCGTCCCGCCGGGCAGCTGCACCTGCACCTCCTCGTCCAGCCCCTTACGCAGCAGGGCCCGGCCGAGCGGCGCGTCCATGCTGATCAGGCCGCGCGCGGCATCGAATTCGTCGGGTCCGACGATGCGGTATTCGACCTCGGCGCCGGTCTCATCCTCGAGCGTCACCCAGGCCCCGAAAAACACCCGTGAGCGGTCCGCGGGCGGCTTGTCGACCACCACCATGCCGTCCAGCCGCTGACGCAGAAAGCGCACGCGCCGGTCGATCTCGCGCAGCTGCCGTTTTCCGTAGGTGTACTCGGCGTTCTCGGAGCGGTCACCCTGGGCGGCAGCTTCGGCCACTGCCTGGGTGACCTGGGGTCGCAGCACGCGCCACAGATGGTCGAGCTCGGCCTTCAGGCGGTTCGCGCCCTCAGGCGTGATGAATTTCGAGCCCTTCGGGGCCGGTGGTCGGTATCGGCTCATGTCGCTCCTGTCATGATCCCTTTTATCAAACAGCGTTAAGACGACGCCTGATCCGGGCCGCTTCCCGGAATTTTGTGGAAGGCGTCACGGTCTATGGCAGGGACCCTCTCTAGTCTTTCCTGTCATGAGCATCAAGTACTACACCCATTTTTTGATGCAGGAGCACTCGCCCAGGGGCGTCAGCGAATTTCGCGGTATCGTCGAGTTGAATCGCGTGCTGGTGCACGACGATCTGAAGGAGGCGGCGGCGGTCCTCGCGCGCAATTTCGAGTGCGACACGCGCGATATCAAGGTGCTGCAGTGGTCGCGACTGCACTGAAGCGGCGCGCCTCCCTGCCGATCCCCTAGCGGGCTTTTACTACCCTTCAGAAAGTCCGCTTCTCTGCCCCGAGCCACCAACTCGGGGTTTTTTTTCGAACTGTCTGCCTTCGGCGACAGTCGGTCGTGTCCCGACTGCGGTCGCACCCCTTGCGTGCAGAGCTCGCCCCCGTTGCGGGTGGACCCCGCCCTTCGGTACGGTGGACGGCTGGAGGTGGTCCTTGACCCAGTACGTGCCCCGCTACGCCGAACGATACAGCCGTACGCGCGACGGTCTGACGCTTTACTACCGTGACTATGCCGGAGATGAACGCCGGGTGCCGGTGTTGTGCCTGGCCGGGCTGACCCGGAATTGCCAGGACTTCGAGGCGCTGGCCACGGCCATTGCCCCTGTGCGGCGAGTGCTCACCCCCGACCAGCGCGGCCGTGGGCGCTCGCAGCACGATCCGAACTGGCTCAACTATCATCCTGGCACTTATGTGAGCGACATGTGGGCGCTGCTCGACGGGCTCGGGATCGAGCGCGTGATCGTGATCGGCACCTCGCTCGGCGGCCTGGTGGGCATGATGATGGCCGCAGCCAGGCCGCGTGCGCTGGCCGGCGTGGTGCTGAACGATATCGGTCCCGAGCTCGAGCCCACCGGCATGCGTCGCATCCAACAGCACATCGGGCGATTACCCCCGGTGCGGACCTGGCCGGAAGCCATCGCCCAGGTCAAGATGCTGTTCGGCGCGGCGCTGCCCGACTATGACGAGGCGGATTGGCGGCGGTTCGCCGAGCGCTCCTTTCTCACCGACGAGCATGGTGCGCCGCGTTCCGCAGCCGACCCGAAAATCGGTGAGCTGCTGCGCGCGGTACCGGCTGGCTATGCACCGGGCGCCTGGATGGCGTTTCACGCGCTCGGCGGCATCCCCACCCTGGCGATCCGCGGCGAGCTCTCGGATGTGCTCGGCGCGGAGACCTTCGAGCGCATGCAGCGGGCGAAGCCGGACCTCGAACGCCTCAGCGTACCCAACCGGGGCCATCCGCCGCCGCTCGACGAGCCGTTGTGTCGCGCTGCCATCGAGCGTTTCCTCGCCGGGATCGACGAGTAGGCAGGCGCGTGGGCGACGTCGCAGGGGGCTGACCCGGTGCTCCCGGTGCGCGCATTGCATACAGGCGGCCGAGACGTCGCTTCCGGGAGCGTCGCGGCTCGTTCACAATCGCCCGTCGACTCTCGAGCGACGCAGTGCTTTCGATCATGAGGTTCAAGGACCATTTCTCGGGCCACGCGGCCCTCTACGCACGTTACCGGCCGGAGTATCCGGCCGCGCTTTTCGAGTTCCTCGCGCAGCTCACGCCCCGCCGGGAAACGGCACTCGACTGCGCCACGGGCAGCGGGCAGGCCGCCGTGTCGCTCGCGCAGCATTTCGAACGCGTGATCGCAACCGACGCGAGCGTGCAGCAGTTGCTGCATGCGCAGCGGCACCCACGCGTGTTCTATGTGGCCAGTCTCGCCGAGCGTCCCGGGCTGCGCGACGGCTCGGTCGACCTCGTCACCGTGGCGCAGGCCGCCCACTGGTTCGATCATGAGCACTTCTACGCCGAGGTGCGTCGCGTGCTGCGTGCCGATGGCGCGCTGGCCGCATGGACGTATGGCCGGGCGCGGATCGATCCCGAGATCGATGAGCTCGTGGACCGCTTCTACGAGCACGTCGTCGGCCCCTATTGGCCGCCGGAACGCCAGTACATCGAAGACGCCTATCGCACGCTGCCGTTTCCGCTGCGCGAGGTGCCCGCGCCGTCCCTCGAGCTGCGCGTCTCATGGGACCTGGATACGTTCGTCGGCTATCTGGGCACCTGGTCGGCGGTGCAGCGGTATACAAAGGCGGTGGGCCGCGATCCGCTGCCTGACTTGCGTGAGCAGATCGCGCCATACTGGAGTCCCGCCGGCGCCCTGCGATGGGTATGCTGGCCGTTGTACATTCGTGCCGGTCGACCGTGAGCCCGGCGCCCCGCTGGACCGTCCATCGAACCTTCGCAATTTGGAACTGCCCATGAATGCTGCTAGCGGACGTTGCTCTCTCATCCTCGTGCTCGCGTGTGTATTGGCCGGCTGTGGCGCTGAGCGTGCGACGCAGGCGTCGACCGTCGCGGAGACCCTGGGCTCAGGCGTCATTCTCGCGAACACCGACCGCGCCATCCGTCCACAGGATGATTTCTTCCGCTTCGTGAACGGCGGCTGGCTCGCGCGCACCGAGATCCCGGCCGACCGCTCCAACTACGGCGCGTTCTCGCTTCTCGAGGAGGGCGCCGAAAGCGATTTGCGCACCATCCTGGAAGAGGCGGCGGCAGGTGGACATCCGCCAGGCTCCGACGAGCAGAAGATCGGCGACTATTACGCGAGCTTCATGGACGAGGCCGGCATCGAGGCGCGCGGCCTCGAGCCGCTCGCCGCGGAGCTCGAGCGCATCGACGCAATCGCCTCCACCAAGGATCTCGCCGCCTACCTCGGCCATAACCAGCGCATCGGGGTGGCCGAGCCGTTCGCATTCTTCGTCGCCATCGACGAGAAGAACTCGAGCGCCTACGCCGCCTACCTCTGGCAGACAGGCCTCGGCATGCCCGACCGCGATTACTACTTGTCGGACGAGCAACGCATGAAGGACGTTCGCGCGAAGTACGCGACGTACGTGGCGGACCTGCTGGCGGCGGCGGGCACACAGGATGCGACAGGGGCCGCCCGGCGCATCGTGGCGTTGGAAACACGCCTGGCGAAGGCGCACTGGACACGTGTCGAGAACCGCGACGCGGAGAAGACCTACAATCGTCACGAGCGCGAGCAGCTCGACGCGCTCATGCCGGCGTTCGACTGGCAAGCCTTTTTTGCCGCCGCCGAGGTGCCCGCGCCCGCCGCCGTGGTCGTCTCGCAGCCGAGCTACTTCGCCGAGCTCGGCAAGGCGGTGGGTGATGTGCCGCTCGCCGAATGGCGCACCTTCCTGCGCTTCAAGCTGTTGCACGCCTACGCGCCGTATCTTCCGCAGCGCTTCGCGCAGTTGCATTTCGATTTCACCCAGCGCACCGTCTCGGGGATCGAGGAAATGAAGCCGCGCTGGAAGCGCGGGGTGGCGGCCGTGGAATCCGCCATCGGCGAGCTCGTCGGGCGCGTGTATGTGGAGCGACACTTCAAGCCCGAGGCCAAGGAACGCATGGATCGTCTGGTGGCAAATCTCAAGGCCGCATTCGCTGAAGGCATCGACGAGCTGGAGTGGATGACGCCTGCCACCAAGGCCAAGGCGCAGGAGAAACTCGCGAGGTTCACCACCAAGATCGGCTATCCCGAAAAATGGCGCGACTGGTCCAGGCTCGAGGTGCGCCGTGACGATCTGGTCGGCAATCGCATGCGCGCACTCGCGGTAAGCTTCGATCGCGACGTGGCCAAGCTCGGGGGACCGGTCGATACGACCGAGTGGCTCATGACGCCGCAGACCGTGAACGCCTATTACTACCCGCCGGCCAACGAGATCGTGTTCCCCGCCGCCATCCTGCAGCCGCCGTTCTTCGACGTGACGGCCGACGACGCGGTGAACTACGGAGCCATCGGTTCGGTGATCGGCCACGAGATCAGCCATGGCTTCGACGACCAGGGCCGGCGCTACGACGGCGAGGGCAATCTCAACGACTGGTGGATGCCCGAGGACAACGAGGAGTTCATGCGTCGGGCACGCGCGCTCGGTGCGCAGTACAGTGCGCTCGAGCCGTTCCCCGGCCTGCACGTCAACGGCGACCTCACCATGGGCGAGAACATTGCCGACCTCGCCGGCGTGGCGATGGCGTACAAGGCCTGGCGGCGCTCGCTCGAGGGGCGCGAGCCGCCGGTGATCGACGGTTTCACCGGCGAGCAGCGCTTCTTCATCGGTTGGGCCCAGGCCTGGGCGCGCAAGTACCGCGAAGACGAGCTGCGCAAGCGTCTGCTCACCGACCCCCACAGCCCGAGCGAGTACCGGACCAACGTCGTGTTGTCGAACCTGCCCGAGTTCCATGCGGCCTTCGACGTGAAACCCGGCGACGGTATGTACCGGCCGGAGGAAGAACGCGTGAAGGTGTGGTGAGCGCGCAGGCAGCGGGCGCGACGGCAGCGGAGGCGAGTGGACCGGTGGCTGAGCGGTGCGCTTGCGTTCGCGGCCAGCTCGCATCCGGGCGCCGATCTTGGTAAAAATGCCGGCATGAACGCGCTCATCCGCCGACTCGCCGTGCTGGTTCCTCTTCTGGCTGCCGCCGGATGTCAGACCTGGCTGACGTCCGCGTCGCTTTCCGACGACGAAGCGCCGACCGTTCAGCTGCAGACCGGACCGGCCGAGCCGCAGATTCAGGCGCCGCTTGCCACGCACAAGTTCGAGTTCGATCCGCAGGTCGACGATGTGGTCGGCCAGGTGCAGGTCACGCGGGTCCAGGGCGAGGACACCCTTTCAGACATCGCCCGGCGCTTCAACCTCGGCTACGAGGAAATCGTCCGTGCCAATCCCGGCGTCGATCCGTGGCTGCCGGGGGAAGGGCGCGAGATCGTGCTGCCGACGCAATTCGTCCTGCCGAACGCGCCGCGTGAAGGACTGGTCATCAATCTGGCCGCGTTGCGTGTGTTCTATTTTCCCAAGCGCAAGCCGGGCGAGCTGCAGACGGTGATCACGCATCCGATCGGCATCGGCAAGGTCGGCTGGTCCACGCCCGAGGGCACCACCAAGATCACGGGCCGGCTCGCGGATCCTACCTGGTATCCGCCGCGGTCGGTGCGCCAGGAGTACGCCAAGCGCGGCGAGAAGCTGCCGGCCGTCGTGCCGCCTGGCCCGGACAACCCGCTCGGCCGGCATCTGATGACCCTCGGCTGGAAAAGTTACTTGATCCATGGCACCAACAAGCCCTACGGCGTGGGCATGCGCTCGAGTCATGGCTGCATCCGGTTCTATCCCGAGGACATCGCGAAACTGTTCGACACCATCCCCATCGGCACCACGGTGCACGTGGTGAATCAGCCCTTGGTGTTCGGCTGGCGCGGGGATACGCTGTACGTCCAGGCCTATCCCGTGCTCGAGGACGATGAGCGCGAGCATCCGGATCCCGCCCAGGCGGTGCTGAGCGCCGCGACCTCCGACGCAATGTGGGAAAAGATCCGTGAGCACAATGTTTCTCTCGACCTCGAGCTGGTCAGGGCGCTTACCGCGGAAGGGCGCGGCATTGCGGTGCCGGTCACCCGGCCGCAGCTCACGGTCGAGGACTTTCTGCTGGCCGATGCCCGGCACGTGGAGAACCGTCTGCCCGCGGGCGCCAACTGGGACGGCAAAGTCGAGCTCATGATCTCCGAAGAAGAGTTCGAGGCCATCCGCACGGGCGCTGCGCCGCCGCAGGAGGGGAAGCCGGCGACGGCCGCGCGCATCGGGAACGGTCACGCTGGCCCGGGCAGCACGCGATAGCCCCGAGTCCCTCCTGAGCCGCGCCACTCTCAATCGATGACATGCAAGGAGCGACCTTGAGCAGATTCGGATTGGCGCTGGCGAGCCTGGCCGGCGCCTGGATGATCACCACCGCACACGCCGATGCCCGGAGCGCAGCCGTACCGGATCGGCACTCCTACGCGCAGCCCACCCTGTTCCGTGTGACCCACGCCGACCTCGACCTGGCGGTGGACTTCGAGCGCAGCCGCCTGACGGGCGCGGTGGCGCTCACGGTCGAGCGCCACGACGCGCAAGCCCGTGAGCTGCTGCTCGATTCGCGCGACCTCACGATCCACGGCGTGACCGTGTCCACCGAGGGTGGTCGGCCTGACATGGCCGAATTCAGCGTGGGCGAGCGCGATGCCGTGCTCGGGTCGCCCATCCGCATCGCCATGCCCGGTGCAGCCAAGGGGGCGAAGCATGTGGTGCGCATCGAGTACGAGACGCAGCCGGAGGCTTCGGGCCTGCAATGGGTGTCGCCGGCACAGACGGCGGGCAAGCAGCATCCCTTCCTGTATACCCAGTCGCAGGCAATTCATGCGCGCAGCTGGGTACCGCTGCAGGATACGCCTCAGGTGCGCTTCACCTATACCGCGCGCGTGCGCACGCCCCGGCCGCTGCTGGCGGTGATGAGCGCCTCGAACGAAGTCGATACGCCGCGCGACGGCGACTATCGGTTCGAGATGCCCCAGCCCATCCCCTCGTACCTGCTGGCGCTCGCGGTGGGCGACCTGTCGTTCCGCGCCATCGGCGAGCGCACCGGAGTGTACGCCGAGCCGGCCACGCTGGATGCGGCCGCGCATGAGTTCGCGGACGTCGAGGACATGCTCGAGACCTGCGAGCGACTGTTCGGTCCGTATCGTTGGGGTCGCTATGATTTGCTCATTCTGCCGCCGAGCTTTCCCTGGGGCGGAATGGAGAATCCGCGCCTGTCGTTCATCACGCCGACGGTGATCGCCGGCGATCGCAGCCTGGTCGCGCTCATCGCGCATGAGCTGGCGCATTCCTGGTCGGGCAACCTGGTCACCAATGCGAGCTGGAACGATGTGTGGCTGAACGAAGGCTTCACGGTCTATCTCGAGCGCCGGATCATGGAAGTACTGTACGGCGAACGCCGTCGCGCCATGGAGGATGTGCTCGGCCTGCAATCGTTGCAGCGCGATATCGAAAGCCTGCGTGGCGCCGGCGACGCGGCGCTCACGCGGCTCGCGGTGGATCTCGGCGGCCGTGATCCGGACGTCGGGTTCAGTAACGTGCCCTACGAGAAGGGTCGCTTGTTCCTCGGCTTCCTCGAGGCGCGCATGGGCCGTCCGGCCCTGGATGCGTTCCTGCGCGAGTACTTCGACGCGCACGCCTTTCAGAGCGTCGACACCGCTACGTTCCGCGATGACCTGCAGGCCTACATGCAACGCCATCCGCAGCATGCCGTGTCGGCAGGCGACATCGATGCGTGGATCCACGGCGAGGGGCTGCCTGCAAATGCAGTGCTGCCGCGTTCGGAAGCCTTCGCCGCGGTCGACCGGCAAGCGGCGGACTGGCTCGCCGGCGGTGACACGAGCGTGCTCGGGACGGGCGAGTGGACCACGCACGAGTGGCTCCACTTCCTCGACAATCTGCCCGAAGACCTGGGGGCCGCGCGCATGGCCGAGCTCGACGCGGCGTTCGATCTGAGCGAAGTCGGCAATAACGAGATCGCGCACAGCTGGCTGCGCAACGTGATCCGCGCCAACTATGCGCCCGGATATGGGCGTCTGGAGGCTTACCTGACCTCGATCGGCCGCCGCAAGCTGGTCAAGCCGCTCTACGAGGAGTTGGCGAAGACCCCCCAGGGTCTCGAGCGCGCCCGTGCCATCTACGCCAAGGCCCGTCCCATGTATCACGGCATGCTGGTGGCGCAGCTCGACGAATTGCTCGCGCCCGCGCCGGCAGGAGACCGGTGACCGACTGAAACATTCTGCGCCGGCGACCGCGGCAGCCCACGAAGGCATCCGTCGGCCGCCCCGCCGTGTCTGCACCCTCGAGATGTGCGGGGGCGGCCAGGTCTGGTGTCTGAGCGCCGGCCGGGCCGCCAGTTCGCACCTGCTTCCCGAAGACTGGCGCCGCGCGTCGAGCTCGCGCCGGGGCTGCGAACGGCCGTGTGATACCACGTCCGCGGAGCGCAGGTCATGCGCGCTGTAACCTTGTCGTCACGTGCGGGCACTAGGCTGCACGCGCCGCGGCGGCACAGGGGTCGGCATGCGTATCCTGATGATCTCGGACGTCTATTTTCCGCGCATCAACGGCGTCTCGACGTCCATCCAGACTTTCCGCCGCAGCCTGCATGCTGCCGGGCACGAAACCGTGCTGGTTGCGCCGGAGTATCCCGCCATCGCGCACGGCGTCCGGCAGGAAGCCGCAGAAGGCGAAATTCTGCGCGTGCCTTCGCGTTACGTGCCGCGCGATCCGGAAGACCGGATGATGAAGATCGGTGCGCTGCGCGCGGTGCAGCGGGTGCTGGCGCAGCGCTCGTTCGATCTGGTTCATATCCAGACACCGTTCGTCGCGCACTACCAGGGCACGGCAATTGCACGCAGGCTCGGCGTGCCCGTGATCGAGTCGTATCACACGTACTTCGAGGAGTACCTGCATCACTATGTGCCGTTGATGCCGCGTCGGCTGATGCGATTCGTGGCACGGCGCTTCACCGTTTCACAGTGCAATGTGCTCGACGGCCTGGTCGTGCCGTCGCGGCCCATGCAGATGACACTGGCGCGTTACGGTGTGCGTGCTCCCATGCGCATCATTCCCACCGGCATGGAGATGCAGCGCTTGCAGCGAGGCGATGGTGCGCGCTTTCGCGCCAGGTTGAACATCGAGCCCGGTCGCCCCACGCTGGTGCATGTCGGACGCATCGCCCACGAGAAAAACGTCGACTTTCTGTTTCGCATGATGCGTCACGTCGTGGCGCGCAAGCCGGAGGCAGTGCTGATCGTCGCCGGGGAGGGACCGGCGCTCGGCCGCTGCAAGGTCTACGCCCGCTCGCTCGGACTGGTCGAGCACGTACGCTTCGTGGGCTATCTGTCACGCGATTCCGAGCTGCTGGATTGCTACTGCGCGGGTGATCTGTTCGTCTTTGCGTCCAAGACGGAGACCCAGGGACTGGTGCTTCTCGAGGCGATGGCGCTCGGCATCCCCGTGGTGTCCACGGCATACATGGGTACCGAGGACATCGTGCGACCGCAGCGCGGTGCTTGTCTCGCGCCCGACGACGAGGAGGGCTTCGCCGCCATCGTGCTGGCGCTGCTCGACGATCCTCGGCGGCGCGCGGAGCTGGCGGTCGAAGCGCGCCGGTACGCGGCCACCTGGTCGGCTGACGCCATGGCGGCCCGGCTCGAGCACTTCTATGCCGAAATCGTGGAGCGCGGCGCGCGATGGCGACGGTCGAGCGCAGCCTCGCGGCGCGCACAGGATGTGCAGCCCGGGGAGGGCGCCTGAATCCTCCGCCGGACTGAATGGGTCCTGCCTGCTGCGGAAGTTCTTCGCTTTCCGCCCCGGTGTGCTAATTTATGGCGCACAACTATTCAGGGGAGGAGCCGTGCCCGGGCTAGCGCCTGACGGTATCCAGATCGCCGAGACGCCCGGTGTGCAGTGCGAGCTGCGTCCCGGCGAGGCGCCCACGGCATTCATCGGCCGCACTTTGCGTGGCCCGGTCAACACGCCCGTGGCAGTGCGCAGCGTGGGCGAGTTCCAACAGCTGTTCGGCGGCCTGTGGCAGCCGAGCCCGCTGTCCTACGCGGTCGAGCATTTCTTCGAGCAGGGCGGGCGCGTCGCGGTCATTGTACGCGTGGTCAACGATGCGGCGCCGACGACGATTTCCCTGGCCTGCGACCGCGACGTCCTCGAGCTCGAAGCGCGCGTGCCCGGCACCCGCGAGTTCCTGCGCGCCTCGGTCGACTACGACCACATCGACGATGGTGACCGGCAGTGTTTCAATCTGGTCGTGCAACGGGTGCGTGCGCCGGGATCCGAGCGCATCGAGCGCCAGGAGACCTTCCGTGGCATCTCGGTCGATCCGTCCTCCCCGAGGTTCGTCGCGCGGGTGCTGCTCGAGTCGACGC
>QGUO01000504.1 GCA_003242495.1 Pseudomonadota bacterium
GCGGTTGCCCTGGTGCCCGGGGCGCCCGCCTGGCTGGTCCCGTGTGCGGTGCTGGCGCTGGTGGTGCTGCTCGTGGCGGTCAATCTGCGCGGCGTGCGGCTCGGCGCGCGCTTTCTGGAGGCCATCACGCTGGCGAAGCTCCTGCCCCTGGTGGCGTTCGTGGTGGTGGGGGCGGCCTTCGTCGACCCGGCGCATTTCGCCTGGGAATCCACGCCCGAGGTCGGCACGGTCCTCGGCGCCGCGGGCATCCTCATTTTCGCTTTCTCCGGCATCGAGGGCGCGCTGATCCCGAGCGGCGAGGTCAGGGCGCCGGCGCGTACCGTGCCGCGTGCCGCCTTTCTCGCGCTCGGCGCGGCCACGCTGCTGTATCTCGCGGTGCAGTTCGTCGCCCTGGGCATCAGCGGGGCGGCGCTCGCCGACGAGCGCACCACGCCGCTGGCGGCGGCCGCGAACGCCGCGGTGGGTCCGGCCGGGCGCACGGTCATGATCCTGGGCGCGGTGATCTCCATGTTCGGCTACCTGAGCGCCAACGTGCTCTCGGAGCCGCGCGGCCTGTTCGCCCTGAGTCGCGACCGCTTCCTGCCGCGCTTCCTGTCCGCCGTGCACCCCGCATTCCATACGCCGCATGCGGCCATTCTGGTCTACGGCGTGCTGCTTGCGGGGCTGGCGCTTTCGGGGACCTTCGAGCAGCTCGCGGTGTTCGCCAATCTCGCGGCGCTCACGCTCTACCTGCTGTGCGCCATCTCCGCCTGGGTGCTGCGCGTGCGCGACGTGCGCGCCGATGGAGAGCCGTTCAAGCCGCCCGGAGGGCCGCTGATCCCGCTCGTCACCTGCGTGGCCATCATCTGGCTGTTCCTGGCCACCGCACGGCGCGAGCAGCTCCTGGCGCTGCTGCTGGTCTTCGGCATCGTGTTCACGCTGTACGGGCTGCGTGCGTGGCGCGCGCGGCGCGCGGGCTGAGCGCGCGGCGCTTGCGCCTTACGCGCGCCGTGCGCTCAGCACATTGGGCAGCCCCTGGATGCGGGCGAGCACGCGCGAGAGCTCCTCGAGGTCGCGCACGGTGATCTTGAAGTTCACGTCGGCGATGCCGTCGCGGTACGTGGCGGTATTCATCGCATGGATGTTGATTTTCGAGTCGGCCAGCACGGCGCTGATGTCGCGCACCAGGCCGCGGCGGTCGAAGGCCCGCACGTTGATGTTCACCGCGAAGGCGCGCTCGCCGCGGGTGCCCCATTCCACGGCGATGACCCGCTCGGGGCTGCGTTCCTCGAGCCTGTGCAGGTTGGCGCAGTCGCGCCGATGCACGGTCACCCCGCGGCCGACCGTGATGTAACCGGCGATCTCTTCCGGCGGAACCGGATGGCAGCAGCGGGCGAAGGTCGACAGCAGGTCGCCCACGCCCTCGATCTTGATGCCCGCGGTATCGTCCGGGGCTGCCGCCGGGCGGCGCGGCACGGGCGAGGGCAGCTCCTGGGCCCGGGCGCGACGCTGCACGGCGCCGGTGATCTGCGCGAGGTTGATGTCGCCTTCGCCAATGGCCTGGTAGAGCTGCTCGGCGTTCTCGCAACGGAATTCGCTGATCAGCTCGGGCAGGGTGACGCTGTGCACGCCGAGCCGCTGCAACTCGCGTTCGAGGATCTGCCGGCCCTGCGCCCGGTTCTGTTCCTCGTCGAGCTTGCGAAACCAAGCGCGCACCTTGGCGCGGTTGCGCGGCGAGGCGAGATAGCCGAGCGAGGGCACCAGCCAGTCGCGGCTGGGATTGGGCTGCTTGCCGGTGATGATCTCGACCTGGTCGCCGTTCGCGAGCGGCTGGTTGAGCGGCACCATGCGGCCGTTGACCTTGGCGCCGCGACAGCGGTGGCCGAGGTCGGTGTGCACGTGGTAGGCGTAGTCGAGCGGCGTGGCGCCGCGCGGCAGGTCGATCACCTCGCCGCGCGGGGAGAGCGCATAGACGCGGTCTTCGAAGATCTCGGCCCGCACCCGTTCCAGGAAATCGCCGGCGCTCTCGCCGCGGTCGGCAGGCTCGAGGATCTGCCGCAGCCATACGATCTTCTGCTCGTAGGCCGGATCGGTGCGCCCGCCTTCCTTGTAACGCCAGTGCGCGGCCACGCCGAGCTCGGCATGCTCGTGCATTTCGCGCGTGCGGATCTGGACTTCCACGGGCAGCTTCTCGGGACCGATGACCGCCGTGTGCAGCGAGCGGTACAGGTTGTCCTTCGGTGTGGCGATGTAATCGTCGAACTCGCCCGGGATGTATGGCCACAGGCCGTGCACCACGCCGAGCGCGGCATAGCAGTCGGCCACGGTGTCGACCAGGATGCGCACCGCGCGCAGATCATAGAGCTGCTCGAACGACACCCCCTTGCGCTGCATCTTGCGCCAGATGCTGTAGAGATGCTTCGGGCGGCCGGCCACTTCGCCGCGGATGTTGGCCTTGGCGAGCTCGGCCTCGATGATCGCGATCACCTTGGCGATGTAGCGCTCGCGATCGGCGCGCTTGGCGGCGAGCCACCCGGCCACGCGCTTGTAGTTCTCCGGCTCCAGGTAGCGGAATGCGAGGTCCTCGAGCTCCCATTTGAGCTGCCATACACCGAGGCGATTGGCGAGCGGCGCGTAGATCTCGCGGGTCTCGAGGGCGACGCGCTCGCATTCCCGAGGGGGAGCGTGTCGGCACGCCCGCAGCTGCGCCAGCTGTGCGGCGAGCTTGACCAGCAACAGGCGCGGATCGGTAACGATGGCGAGGAGCATCATGCGC
>QGUO01000081.1 GCA_003242495.1 Pseudomonadota bacterium
AACCTGGGCGGGATACCTGTTGGGGTTCGCGCTGGGCGGATTTTTCGACGGCATCCTGTTGCACCAGATCCTGCAATGGCACCACCTGTTGCTCGGCGTCGACGCCGAACCGTTGCAGGACATTCGAGTGCAGATCCTGGCCGACGGACTGTTCCATCTGTTGATGTACGGCATCGCCCTGGTGGGCTTGTGGGCCCTGTGGCGTGCACACCGGCAGGGCATCGTGCCGTCAGGGCGGCGCTTGCTGGGCGATGCGCTCATCGGTTTCGGGGCCTGGCACATCATGGATGCACTCGTCGCGCATTGGCTGCTCGGCATCCATCGCATCAAGATGGATTCGCCGAACCTGCTGCTCTGGGATCTCGTCTGGCTCGCCGCGTTCGGCGTCGCGCCCGCGGTGGCCGGGGTGCTGCTGCGCAGCAGTACGCGAGGAGGGCCGGCCGGCGGCAGCCCTGCGGCTGCCGCGCTGAGCATGGCGGCGCTGCTGGGCGGACCGCTCGGCGCGCTGCCTCCGCGGGATGCCGACCAGGTCGCGGTGCTGGTGCGCCCTGCCGAGGCCAATCGGTTGCTGGACGGCCTGCAGCGCATCGACGGCGCCATTCTTTGGGCCGATCGCAGCGGTGCGCTGTGGGTGTTCCGGGTGAACGCGGCCGACGAGGCTGCGGCGCTTTATGCGCACGGCGCGCTGCTGGTCACTGCCTCGCCCGCGGCCCTCGGCTGCCTGGCGTGGACCCGGACTGGCTGACCATCGGGCTTCACGAAGCTTGAACCGGCTCGGCCGGATTCGACGCCTCGCCCATCGGTGCCGACGGGCCGCGCACACACCATGCACAGCGTCGCGGACGAATGTGCAACTCGCGCAAGCGGTAATCGATCACCAGCGTATCGAGCAGGCCGAGCACGTCCATGCCGATGAGCAGCACCGGCTGGCGCGTGAGCTTCCAGTGCTCGAAGATGGCGATATCGCTGAACGTGACGTGCAGCCCCTGAATGTTCACCCCGCCGAAGGCGATGGGGGGCGTGGCGATGCTCTGGCCTTCGGCGACGTCGAGCGTCACGCCCACGATGGTCTGGGTCATCGGTTCCTTGCGCGCGCGGCGGATCAGCGCCGTGCGCAGCGCCTCGTTGCCCACCGTCGTCTGCGCCCCGGTGTCGATGACCGCCGTGGTGCGCACCTTGCCGATGAGCAGGTCCACGGTCAGCAGCCCCCCGTGTGCGAGGCGCACGGGAATGCGGTAAAAGCCCTGCGCCGCACGCTGCCCGCGCGAGCGCGTGATCTCGATGCGATCGCGCGCGAAGTCGATATAGATGCGCTTGTCCTTGAGGCCTTCGATGCCGAGCACGCCTTCGGCGCCACCGAACACGTCCGCCACCACCGGCAGCCGGGCGCCCTCGATGAGCAGGTCGCCCACCTCGATGCGCTCGACGTCGATGGCGGACACGATGGCCGAGCCGGTGACGCCATGCACACGCACGCGCTTGGCTGCGCTCAGCTCGATACCGAGCGCTTGGGCGACGCTGCCGATGACCGCGGAGCGGCTTGCACCCGTATCGAGCACCAGCCGGAACGGCCCCTGGCCGTTGATCATGACGGGCGCCCAGATCCGACCGATACGATCGCGCCGCGTCGGCGCGACGTAGCGCGGTTCCGGCGCTTCGACCAGGACCTCCTCGAACGCGCCCCCCTCGCCCGCCGCCTGCGTGACCGGGGAGGCCGACGCCATGCCTTGATCATCGAGTGGTTGCGACGCAGCAGACGTCGCCATGCCCGGCAGCAACACCATCGCGACAGCTACACGGCAGAACGCGCGCATGCTGGACTCCCCCCGCTCCACCATCGATTCCGAGCCGATTGCGCACGCAGCGGCCACGTGCCGATCACCGGGCGTTTGGACAACCGTCACGTCCGGAGATTCCTCCGGACAGGCATGGCGGGTCAAGCGGCCTGCGCTTCCTGCATCTTCGTCCAGAAGCGGTTCGCCTCCGAGCGCCGCCCGCGCTGCTCGAGATAAGCATATCCCGCCCGGGCGGCGTCGAGGGCCATTTCCTTGTCCTGTTGGGCCACCAGCAGGAGGTGATCCAGCCCCCGGTCCTCGCCACGCTCGAGCAGCAGCTGCGCGAGGAGCATATGCGCCCTGGGCGCCGGCTCGGGGCGCGCCACCAGCACCCCGAGCGCTTCGATCGCCGCCTCCGTGGCATCCACTTCGAGCAGCAGCGTCGCCTTCTCCCAAAGCTGCTCGGCCGACAGTTCGCTGTCCGGGTGACGCTCCAGCGCCCGCAGCTTTGCCCGGGTTTGCTTGAGCGCCTCGTGCTGCTCGCGCCATTGCGGCCCGTACTCGCGCAACCACTCCTCGTCGAAGTGTTTCACCAACGAAGCCGCCGAGGGCGCCAGCAATGCCAGCGCCGAGCGTCCGGTGTCGTATGTCGGCAGCATGGGCTCGATGGCCAACGCCGCCAGTCGCTCCGTCAGGCTGGGGTGTGTATCTCCAGGCGTGGCCAGGCGCCTCAGGGCCTGGGTCAGCCACTCCTCGCAGGCCCACTGCTTCTCGGCGACCTTGTAGGCGCGATGCATCAGCGAGTACGGCGGATAGGGCGGCTCGGGAGAGCGCTCGAGCTGCGAGTACAGTCGCGGCCAGAAGACTTCCTCGAGGAAGCGACCCACGAGATCGACTTTGATCAACGCGCTCGCGATGCTGCGGTCGTTGGTGACGTACGCCGCGACCTGGTCGGCATCGTACTCGTGCTTGCGGGCGAGCACGAATGAGTAGGCTTGGAAATACGGCGCATACCAGCCGTAGAAATACGCCAATAACCGCTCAAGACCGTTTCTTGGCTCTGCGAAGCGCGCCTCGAGCGCATGCCAGGTGCGACGCTGACGATAGATCCAGGATTTGAACTTGCCGTGATGACCCGAGAGATGGCCGAGCTCGTGAGCGAGCACTGCCTGGAATTCCTCGGTATCGAGCGCGATGAGCAGCGGCAGGCCGATGACCAGATGATTGCGATAGTTCCCGAACACCCCCCACCGGGGGATCTGACTGATGCCGGCATCGAACTCGCCCGTGAGCGTCACCGAATGCACCGGCACACCGCCGACCGCCTCGCACATCTGGTCGATGAGGGTGAACAAGCGGGGCGCCTCGGCGCGTTCCAGCGGACGTCCCGTGGGGCCGTCGAGCTTCACCCACAGCACGCGCACCACGGCTGCGAGCGTCACGCTGCCGAACAAAGCGGCCAGCATCGAGGTGGGTCGGGGCGGCCCGCCCGAGAACAAAGGCGCCAACGCGTGCCAGCCGGTCGCCAGGATGGCGAACGCAAGCAGAGCGATGACGAGATAGCCCAGCGCCGCCACGGCCGCCACCTTGGCCGTGTACCAACCCGGATGATCCTCCGCATCCCGCTCCAGCCGCGCGACCAGCAGCGAGAACTCCTGTCTATCCATGGACCGACCGCTCACGGATGAGAAACCGCCGGAGGGGAGCCTACGGTGGCCGGCGCGGGCAATCGTGTGACGCAGTTCGCAGTTTCCGTCCCGACCGAGGCGGCACGCCGGGCCGCCGCCCCCCGCACGCGCATGCCCCGCACCGCGGCGGAGCCGAAGCGTCACCCGCCCGGGCCGCCACGCCCCGAACCGCCGGAGCCCGCCGGGGGCTGACGCCGTCGCTGCGGCAGGTCCACGCCCACGGCATCACGGATGATGCGGGCGCCGTCGCTGAGCAGGAAGCCGCGAAACGCCGCGGCGATGGGCGAAAGGCGCTTCTCACGCAAGTGAATCACGAACCAGTCGCGCACGATGGGCAGCCCGGCCACGTTCAGGATGGCGAGCTTGCCCGCGGCGAGCTCGAGACCGATGGTGTGCAGCGACAGGAAGCTGATGCCCATGCCGGCCATGACCGACTGCTTGATGGTCTCGTTGCTGCTCGCTTCCATCCAGGCGCGAAAGCGCACACCGTGAGCGCGAAAGACATGCTCCATCGACGCACGCGTGCCGGAGCCTTCCTCGCGGATCACGAATGCCTCCCGGGAGAGTCGCTCGAGCGGAATGTGTCGCCGTCCGGCGAGCGGATGATCGGGCGCGGCGATGATCACCTGCGGATGCTGTGCAAAGGACTCGGCCACGGTGTCGAGCTCGCGCGGCGGACGGCCCATGATCATCAGATCGGTGTCGTTCGCCGCGAGCTGCTCGATGATCTCCTTGCGGTTGCCGACCGAGAACTTGATGGTCACTTCCGGATACATATTCACGAACGCGGCCAGCAGCGAAGGCACGAAATACTTCGCCGTGCTCACCGCGCCCAGTTTCAGCTCGCCGCGCTTCAGACCGCGCAGCGCCGCGAGCGATTCGCCCGCCTCGCGCATCAGATCGTTCGCCTGTTGCGCATAACGCACGAGCTCGGCGCCGGCTGCCGTGAGATGGATCTTGCGCCCGACCTGCTCGATCAGCGCCAGGCCGGCCTGCTCTTCGAGAAGCTTGACCTGCTGCGATACGGCCGGCTGTGTGAGGTGCAGCTCGCGCGCGGCGCGCGTGAACGAGCCATGGCGCGCCACCGCAGCGAATACCCGCAGCTGCCGCAATGTTGCGTTGCGCATGCCGCCTCCGTCATGCCGGCGACCCGCCGGCCTCGGGACACTCAATAAAAAAATCTTATCGATCCGCGAAGAATATACGATTGGACCTAATGCTCTGTCGAGGTCAGGCTCTCTCCCTTAGTAACGGGCAACCGCAAGCGCGATCACGGGAGCACACGATGAGCACAGACCCCAGGAGCAATGACTCCAGCGTCGAGACCGGGGCGGTTCCCAGCGGAACCGAGCGTCCCGCGGCGCGCTCGGGCGCCGAGCGCTATCGGGCCGGCGTCCTGAAATACGCTGAAATGGGCTATTGGGACAGCGACTATGAGCCCAAGGAGACGGACATCCTGGCGCTGTTTCGCATCACGCCCCAGGAAGGGGTCGACCCCGCCGAAGCCGCGGCCGCGGTAGCCGGTGAATCCTCCACGGCGACCTGGACGGTGGTGTGGACCGACCGGCTCACGGCCTGCGAGCGTTATCGCGCGAAGGCCTATCGCATCGAACCGGTACCGGGGACGCCGGGCCAGTACTTTGCCTACATCGCGTACGACCTGGATCTCTTCGAGCCGGGATCGATCGCCAATCTCACCGCCTCCATCATCGGCAACGTCTTCGGTTTCAAGCCCCTCAAAGCGCTCAGGCTCGAGGACATGCGCCTGCCGGCGGCGTACGTGAAGACCTTTGCCGGCCCCCCGACCGGCATCGTGGTCGAGCGCGAGCGGCTCGACAAGTTCGGCCGGCCACTGCTCGGCGCGACGGTCAAGCCCAAGCTGGGTCTGTCCGGAAAGAATTACGGACGGGTGGTGTACGAGGCACTCAAGGGAGGCCTCGACTTCACCAAGGACGACGAGAACATCAACTCACAGCCCTTCATGCATTGGCGTGATCGCTTCCTCTACTGCATGGAGGCGGTCAACCGTGCCCAGGCCGCGACCGGCGAAGTGAAGGGCCACTACCTGAACGTCACCGCCGCGACGCTCGAAGACATGTACGAGCGCGCCGAGTTCGCCAAGGAGCTCGGCTCGGTCATCGTGATGATCGACCTGGTGATCGGTTACACGGCCATCCAGTCGATGTCGAACTGGGCACGCCGCAACGACATGATCCTGCACCTGCACCGCGCCGGGCATTCGACTTACACGCGGCAGAAGTCTCACGGCGTGTCGTTCCGCGTGCTGGCGAAATGGATGCGACTCGCCGGCGTGGACCACCTGCACGCAGGCACCGTGGTCGGCAAGCTCGAGGGCGACCCGAATACCGTGGGAGGCTTTTACGACGTGCTGCGCGAGCCCCACAACGCGATGAATCTGCAACGCGGCCTGTTCTTCGAGCAGGACTGGGCGGGCCTGGGGAAGGTGATGCCGGTGGCCTCCGGCGGCATTCACGCCGGGCAAATGCACCAGCTGCTCGGCTACCTCGGCGAGGACACGGTGCTGCAGTTCGGCGGCGGCACCATCGGGCACCCCATGGGCATCGCGGCCGGCGCCACCGCCAATCGTGTCGCGCTCGAGGCCATGGTGCTCGCGCGCAACGAGGGCCGCGACATCTGGCGCGAAGGGCCGGACATTCTCGCGGCCGCCGCCCGTCACTGCACGCCGCTGCGCGCGGCGCTCGATACATGGGGCGACGTCACGTTCGATTACGCGAGCACCGACACGCCCGACTTCGTTCCCACGCCCACGGAGGCTGCGTAGCCGGCAACGGCGCCCGTTTCAGCCATTGGGCAGGACCGAGCGGGATACGGGATCCGGCCAGCGTCGACAGCTCATCTCAGGAGCGCACACATGCGATTGACCCAAGGTACGTTTTCCTTTCTTCCAGACCTCACCGACGAGCAGATCCTCGCACAGATCGAGTATTGCCTCGAGCAGGGCTGGGCCGTCTCGATCGAGTACACCGACGATCCCCATCCGCGCAACACTTACTGGGAGATGTTCGGCAATCCGATGTTCGATCTGAAGGACGCTGCCGGCGCCCTGCGCGAGATCCAGGAGTGCCGTGCGACCTATCCCCAGCACTACATCAAGGTGAACGCCTTCGATGCCACGCGCGGCGTCGAATCGCTGCGTCTGTCATTCATCGTGGGGCGCCCGTCCGAGGAACCCGGCTTCGGCCTCACACGTGAGGAGGGTCCCGGTCGCGTACAGCGCTACTCCTTGCGCTCCTACGCGACGCAGCGCCCCGAAGGATGGCGGTACTAGCATGAAGCGCGCATGGCCATGGCAGGTGGCGCCTGACGCGCGACGCCATGACGGAGGCAATGCGCAGCGCCCTGTAACTCCCCTCGCCCGCCGGCCGCCCGCAGCGGCTTGGGTCGACTGAACACCTGGAGCGATTACTGCATGCAAGAGACGGTCGCCCCGCACACGGACCAGCAGGCCGGCGACGAGGCGCAGTTCGACCTCGCTGCCGCACTGCGCGAGTCACGCGTCAGTGAAGTGCTCGAGGAGCTGGACCGCGAGCTCGTCGGCCTCGCACCGGTGAAGAGCCGCGTGCGCGACATCTGTGCACTGCTGCTGGTGAGCACTCTGCGGCGCCGCGCCGGACTGGACACCGAGCCCCCGTCGCTGCACATGAGCTTCACCGGCAATCCCGGCACCGGCAAGACCACGGTCGCACTGCGCATGGCCCAGATCCTCCATCGTCTCGGCTATGTCCGCAAAGGCCATGTCGTCGCCGTCACGCGTGACGAGCTGGTCGGCCAGTACATCGGGCATACCGCGCCGAAGACGCGCGAAGTGATCAAGCGCGCCATGGGGGGCGTGCTGTTCATCGACGAAGCCTATTACCTGTATCGCCCCGAGAACGAGCGCGACTACGGCCAGGAAACCATTGAAATCCTGCTACAGGACATGGAGAACCGTCGCGAGGACCTGGTGGTGATCCTCGCCGGGTACAAGGATCGTATGGAGCGGTTCTTCCGCAGCAATCCGGGCATGTCGTCGCGCATCGCGCACCACATCGATTTCCCGGATTACAGCGCGGCCGAGCTGTTCGAGATTGCGTGCGCCATGCTGCGACGCATGCACTACGAGCTCAGCCCGCCGGCGGCCGACGCGCTGCGCGAATATATCGAGCTGCGGCGCTTGCAGCCCAACTTCGCCAATGCACGCTCCATCCGCAACGCGCTCGATCGCGCGCGGCTGCGCCAGGCAAGCCGCCTGTTCTCACAGAGCGATCGGCCGCTGTCGCGCAAGGACCTGGTGACGCTCGAGCCCGCCGACATCCGGGCGAGTCGCGTCTTCGCGACGCAGCCGTCTTCCGATTCGATCGACTCGACGCCGCAGGAGAGCGAGCCATGATCCATGCGCCACGCACGCTCACGCGCTTTCTGATCGAGGAGCAGCGACGTCACCCGAGCGCCAGCGGCAATCTCACCGCCATCATCAACGACGTGCGGCTGGCCTGTAAGCGAATCGCCACATTGATCGGCAAGGGCGCGCTCGATGACGCGCTTGGCAAGTCCGGCTCGGTCAACGTGCAGGGCGAGGAGCAGATCAAGCTCGACGTGATGGCCAACGACATCTTCCTGCGCACCACTGAATGGGGCGGCCAGCTCGCAGGCATGGTGTCCGAGGAGATGGCGGAACCGTACGTGGTGCCCGACCCGTACCCGCGCGGCAAGTACCTGCTGGTGTTCGATCCGCTGGACGGGTCGTCGAACGTGGACGTCAACCTGGCGGTGGGCAGCATCTTTTCGGTGCTGCGCTGCCCCGACGGCGTCAGTGAGCCCAGCGAGCGCGACTTCCTGCAGCCCGGCACCGCCCAGGTGTGCGCCGGCTACGCCATCTACGGGCCGTCCACCATGCTGGTGCTCACCACCGGACGGGGTGTCCACGGTTTCACGCTCGATCGGGAGATCGGCGAGTTCATGCTCACGCACCCGGACCTGCGCATTCCACCGAGCACCTCGGAGTTCGCCATCAACGCTTCCAATCAGCGTCACTGGGAGACGGCCATCAAGCGCTACGTCAGCGAGTGTCAGCAGGGCGCTTCCGGGCCGCGCGGCCGCGACTTCAACATGCGCTGGATCGCGTCGCTGGTGGCCGAAGCGCATCGCATTCTGATTCGCGGTGGTGTGTTCATGTATCCGCGAGACCGCAAGGACCTCACGCGCAGCGGCCGTCTGCGGTTGCTGTACGAAGCCAATCCCATCGGCTTCATCGTCGAGCAGGCCGGGGGACGCGCGAGCACCGGGCGGGAGCGTGTTCTCGACATCGTGCCGGAGTCGCTGCATCAGCGCATCGGTTTCGTGTTCGGTGCGCGCGAGGAGGTGGAGCGCATCGAGCGCTACCACCGCGAGCACAACGATTTCGAGTACGACGCCCCGTTGTTCGGCTCCCGGAGCCTGTTCCGCGACCCGGCGGCATGAGCGCGACCAATCGTCCCTGCAGGAGTGAGTCATGTCCGCCAGACACCCGATCATCGCCGTGACCGGATCGTCCGGCGCCGGCACGACCTCGGTGATGCGCACCTTCGAGCAAATCTTCCGGCGCGAGCGCATTACGGCGGCTTTCGTCGAAGGCGACAGCTTCCACCGCTACGACCGCGCCGGCATGAAACAGAAGATGGCTGAAGCGCTGGCGCGCGGCGATCACGAGTTCAGTCACTTCGGACCGGAAGCGAACCTGTTCGAGGAGCTCGAGACGCTGTTCAGGACCTACGGCGAATGCGGCGGCGGACGACGCCGGCGCTATCTGCACGATGAGCAGGAAGCGGCACCTTACGGGCAGGCGCCCGGAACGTTCACCGAGTGGGAGGACCTGCCCGAGGATACCGACCTGCTCTTCTACGAAGGCCTGCACGGCGCCGTGGTGACCCCCCAGGTCGACGTCGCGCGGCACGTCGATCTGCTCATCGGCGTGGTGCCGGTGATCAACCTCGAGTGGATCCAGAAACTGCACCGCGACCGCACGACGCGCGGCTATACGGCCGAGGCGGTCACCGACACCATCCTGCGACGCATGCACGACTATGTGCACTACATCTGTCCGCAGTTCTCGCGCACGCACATCAACTTCCAGCGCGTCCCCGTGGTGGATACCTCGAATCCGTTCATCGCCCGCTTCATCCCCGCGCCGGACGAGTCCTTCCTGGTGATCCGCTTCGCCAACCCGCAGGGCATCGACTTTCCCTACCTGTTGTCCATGCTGCACGGCTCGTTCATGTCGCGCGCCAACACCATCGTGTGTCCCGGCGGGAAGATGGACCTCGCCATGCAGCTCATTTTCACGCCGATGATTCTGCGCCTCATCGAGCGCCGCCGGGAAATCCTGGCGCGCGAGCCGGGCGGGAACCGACGCACCGGCGACGCCGTGGAGATCGACTATGCAGAAGCCCGCTGAATCCGTGGAAGCCCTGGCGCAGTCCGCCGCCTCCCCCGAGACGCCGCCTCGCGAGCATCCGGATATCGTCAACGTGTTGCGCGCGCTCGCCATGGACGCGGTGGAGCAGGCCAACTCCGGGCACCCCGGCATGCCCATGGGCATGGCGGAAATCGCCGAAGTGCTCTGGCGGCGTCACCTGCGCCACAACCCGGCGAACCCCCACTGGCCCGACCGTGATCGCGTCGTGCTCTCGAACGGCCACGGCTCGATGTTGTTGTACGCGCTGCTGCACCTGAGCGGCTACGACCTGCCGCTCGAGGAGCTGCGCCGCTTCCGACAACTGCACTCGCGCACCCCGGGGCACCCGGAGTACGGCATCACGCCCGGCGTGGAAACCACCACCGGGCCGCTTGGACAGGGCATCGCCAATGCGGTGGGCATGGCCCTCGCCGAGAAGCTGCTGGCGGACGAGTTCAATCGCCCCGGGCTGTCCGTCGTGGATCATTACACCTATGTGTTCCTCGGCGACGGCTGCATGATGGAAGGCATTTCCCACGAGGCCTGCTCGCTCGCCGGCACGCTGGGCCTGGGCAAGCTGATCGCGTTCTACGACGACAACGGCATTTCCATCGACGGCCGGGTCGAGGGCTGGTTCACCGACGACACCGCACAGCGCTTCGCCAGCTACGGCTGGCACGTCGTGGCCGACGTCGATGGGCACGACAGTGAGGCCGTGGACCGCGCCATTCACGCGGCGCGCGCGGTCACCGACCGCCCCTCGCTGATCTGTTGTCGCACGACCATTGCGCGTGGCTCGCCCGGCAAGGCCGGCACCCATGACGCGCACGGTGCGCCGCTCGGCGCGGCGGAGGTTGCCGCCACCCGCGCGGCGATCGGCTGGGACCATGCCCCCTTCGAGGTGCCGCCGCATGTTTACGCCGCCTGGGATGCCCATCCGCGCGGCGCGGCCTGCGAGCGGCGCTGGCAGGAGACCTTCACGGAGTACACGCGCCGCCATCCCGCCGAAGGGCGCGAGCTCGCACGCCGTTTGGAGGGCAGGCTGCCGGAAGATTTCAGCGAGCGCACGCGCCGGCTGCTGGAGGAGGCCGCCGCCAAGGGTGCGGAC
>QGUO01000505.1 GCA_003242495.1 Pseudomonadota bacterium
CCTTGCTCGCCGCATCGTTCGCCTTCCAGTGGCTGGCTGCGGCGTACGTCTACTGCACGTTCGCAGCGGTGGGCGTGCACCTGGACCTCGGCGCCGCGTTGCTCATCACCGCAGCGGCGGGCGTGGCCGCGGTGCTGCCCATCTCGATCAGCGGCCTCGGCGTCGTGGAGGGCTCGATCGCCGGCAGCGCCGTCGCGCTGGGGTTTCCCTATGAGCCAGCGCTGCTCGCGGCCATCCTGAGCCGTTTGCTGGTCTCGGTGATCAGTGCGCTCTGTGGGTTGTTCTATCTGTTCGACCGCCCGCCCGCCGACCTGGTCACCGCCGGCTCGGCGCAGGCCCGCCGCCTCGGTTGAGGTTCTGTCAGGTCTCCGCTGCCGCGGGCGGCGCGGCGGCGCGGCGATGATCACGAAAGATCAGCGGGCGCTCCTCGACGGGTGCCTGGCGGTCACGCGCGTCGGCGCGCGCCACGGCCTCGGTGACGAGATGGTGATGCGGCGAGAGGTCGCACACCGGGTCGGCGTTGGCGGCATCTCCGGTCAACAGGTAGGCCTGACAGCGACAGCCGCCGAAATCGCGATGCCTCTCCGGACAGCTGCGGCACGGCTCTTTCATCCACTCGTCGCCGCGGAAGCGGTTGAAGCCGGGCGAGTCGCGCCAGATCCACTCGATGCTGGCGTCGCGCACGTTCGGCAGGTCGAGCCCCGGCAGGATGCGTGCCGCGTGACAGGGCATGGCCGTGCCGTCCGGCGCGACGGTGAGGAACACCGAGCCGAGGCCGTTCATGCACGCTTTGGGGCGGCGCTCGAAATAGTCGGGCACCACGAAAAAGATCCTCATGCGCTCGCCCACACGCTCGCGGAAGCGCTGCGTGACGGCCTCCGCCCGCTCGACCTGCGCACGACTCGGCATCAAACGCTCGCGGTTCAACCAGGCCCAGCCATAGAACTGGGTGTTGGCGAGCTCGACGTACTCGGCGCCGAACGCCTCGGCCATCTCCAGGATCTGCTCGACATGGTCGATGTTCATCCGGTGCAGCACGACATTGAGCACCATGGGGTAGCCGTGCTGCTTGATGAGCGCCGCGACCTTCGACTTCAGCTCGAACGTGCGCGTGCTGCTCAGGAAATCGTTCATTTCTCGCGTGCTGTCCTGGAAGGAGAGCTGAATGTGATCCAGGCCGGCGCGCTTCAGCGCGGCGATGCGCCGTTCGTTCAGGCCGATGCCCGAGGTGATCAGGTTGGTGTAATAGCCCAGGGCATGCGCCTGCGCGACGATCTCTTCCAGGTCGTCGCGCGTCAACGGCTCGCCACCCGACAGGCCGAGCTGCACGGCGCCGAGCGCGCGCGCCTCGCGCAGCACACGCACCCACTCCTCGGTGGACAGCTCCTGCTCGGCGCGGGCCATCTCGACCGGGTTGTAACAGAATACGCAGTGCAGCGGGCACCGATAAGTGAGCTCCAGGAGCAACCACAGCGGCGGGCCGGGCGGGTTCGTGCTCATGGCGGATTCCGTGCGGTGTCGCAAAGAGGATCGAGTTGCGCTTCACGGTCGAGCTCGAGCCATTGCTTCTCGAGCGCGAACGCGATGAAGGTCCTGACGTCGTCGGCCAGTCCGCTGGTCCGGTAGGTGTGCTCGAGGTCCGCGACGATCTCCGTGACGGTCCTGCGTCCGTCGCAGCGGCTCAGGATCTGGCCGGCACTGTCGTTGAGCTTGACCATGCCCTCGGGATAGAGCAGCACATGCGCCTGCTGGGCCGGCTCCCATTGCAGGCGGAAGCCGCGTGCCACGGTCGGGCGGGCCGCGTCGGGTACCACGCTCATGTCTTCACCCCGTAGCGCAGTGCCAGCGCATCGTTCATCTGCCACAGCACGTCGAGCTTGAATTGCAGGATGTCGAGCGCCCGTTCCTGCGCGGCGCGCGTCGTGAACCAGTCCAGGGTGAGCGTCAGGCCGTGCTCGACGTCGCGGCGCGCTTGGCTCACGCGGCTGCGGAAATACTGCAGCCCTTCGGGCTCGATCCAGGGGTAGTGCTCCGGCCAGCCGGCGAGGCGCTCGCGATGGATCTGCGGCGCGAACAGCTCGGTGAGCGAGGCGCACACCGCTTCCTGCCAGGGCGCACGACGCGCGAAGTTCACGTAGGCGTCCACGGCGAAACGCACGCCCGGCAACAAATCGCGCAGGCTTTCGACGTGCTCGCGCGTGAGCCCCACGGCCTCGGCCAGGCGCAGCCAGGACTCGATGCCGCCCGGGTCGTCGCCGTATCCGTCGTGGTCCAGGATGCGCACCACCCACTGCCGGCGCACCTCGCGATCGGGACAGTTGGCGAGGATCGCGGCATCCTTGATCGGGATGTTGATCTGATAATAGAAGCGGTTGGCCACCCAGCCGCGGATCTGCTCGGGCGTGGCGGCACCCGAGTTCAACATCACGTTGAAGGGATGATGGATGTGGTAGGCGCGGCCCTTCTCGCGCAGCCGCGCTTCGAACTCTTCGCGGGTCCAGGCGGGCGCCGTCACAGCTCGATCTCCATGCCATCGCGCGCGACTTCGATGCCGCGGCGCCTGAGCTCGGCGCGTTCGGCCGAGTCCTCGTCGAGAATGGGATTGGTGTTGTTCACGTGAATCAGGATCTTGCGCGTGCCGGGCGGCAGGCGCTCCAGCCATTCGAGCATGCCGCCCGGGCCCCTCTGCGGCAGGGTGCCGATGGCGCGGGCCCTCCTGTGGCCCACGCCGGCCGCCTGCCTCTC
>QGUO01000082.1 GCA_003242495.1 Pseudomonadota bacterium
CGCCGGCGAGGCGTGATCACCCCCTTCCGGTGCCGCCGGTCGAGCCCACGGTGTTCATGACGGCCGCGCCGCTGGCGCCCACCTCCATCGACGATCCGGACACGGTCCCGGGCGAATCGGCCATCGTGGTGCCGGATCTGCGTTGGGGTCGTTGCGACATCAAGTCGGTGGCCTTGCTGCCGAATGTGCTCGCGCGCCAGCAGGCGAGCGCAGCCGGGGCTGCCGAGGCCATTTTCGTGCGGGACGGGTTCCTGACCGAGGGCTCCTCCACCAATGTGTTCATCGTGCGGCAGGGCAGGATCGCGACGCCGCCGCTCAGCCCGCGCATCCTAGGCGGCATCACCCGTGAGCTGGTCATCGAGCTGTGCCGCACACACGGCCTGTTCATCGAGGAGCGCGAGGTCGCCGCGCAGGCCTTGCAGGACGCCGACGAGATCTGGGTGACCAGCTCGAGCAGGGATGTCCTGCCGATCGTGCGGCTGGATGACCGGCCGGTCGGTGAGGGGCGCCCGGGACCCGTCTGGCGGACCCTGGCCGGGCATTACCGGGCGTTCAAGCTGGCGGCATGCGCCGGGTGAGAGCCGGCAATGTGCGCCCCGAGCTGGTTGATCAGTCCCCCGCGGCGCCGCTCGGCGTGGCATGCGTCGGCACGCGCGTCCCACGCGTCACACGCGTCACACGAGCATGCGTGCCGCACCGGTACGGACGGGCCGAACCTCCATCCTGCATGAGCGCCACGAACACACGAGGTCAGGCGACCGGGCCGCCGCGGCAGGCGGCCTGGGGGCCGCCCTATTTGCTGTATCTGGGTGATGCGCCCGATGAGCTCGCCATCAAGACCGCGCGCGGTCTGGCCTATTGGCGCCCGCAGTGGTGCCTCGGACAGTGGCGCGGCCCGAGCTGCCAGGCGAGCCTCGACCTGCCGGACATGACGGCCGAGCAGGCCCGGGCGGCGGGCGCCGACACCATGGTGATCGGTCTCGCCAATCCCGGCGGCGTCATGTCGCCGCAGAACGTGCGCGATGTGGTCATCGCGCTCGAGGCCGGCCTGAACGTCGCCTCCGGACTGCATCAACGGCTCGATGCGCATCCGGCGATCGCGCAGGCCGCGGCGCGCACCGGGCGGGTGCTGTTCGACGCGCGGCACTTCCCCGACTCGATTCCGGTCGGCACTGGACGACCGCGCAGCGGACGCCGGCTGTTGACGGTGGGTACGGATTGCTCGGTGGGCAAGATGTATACGACGCTGGCGCTCGAGCGTGAGCTGCGGCGTCGCGGCGTGAAGGCCGATTTTCGCGCCACGGGCCAGACCGGCATCCTGATCGCGGGAGGTGGCGTGCCCATCGATGCCCTGGTGGCGGATTTCATTTCCGGGGGCGCGGAATGGCTCTCGCCGGCGCGTGAGGATGGCGGCTGGGACTTGATCGAGGGGCAGGGCTCGTTGTTTCACCCGTCCTATGCCGGGGTGTCATTGGGGCTGTTGCACGGCGCCCAGCCGGATGCGCTGGTGCTGTGCCACGAGCCCGGCCGGCCCCACATGCGGGGCCTGCCGGAGTTCCGTGTCCCGGACATGAAAACCTGCCTGGAGGCCAACCTGCAGGCGGCGCGGCTCACGCAGCCGAATGTCATCGCCGTGGGGATTGCGCTCAACACCTCCAAGCTCGCGCCGCCTGCCGCGATGCATGCGTGCCGGGCGGCCGAGGAGGCCTTGGGCCTGCCCTGTCAGGACCCGGTCACCATGGGGGTCGATCGCATCGCCGATCAGTTACTGACATGCGTCGCGAGCTGAGTGTCGTTCACGAGTCCTGGCCGCTCGCGAGTCCGTTTCGCATCGCGCGCGGCGTCAAGTTCGCGGCCGACGTGGTCGTGGTGCAGATCCGCGAGGGCGCGGCCTGCGGGCGCGGCGAGGCCGTGCCGTATGCGCGCTACGGCGAAAGCATCGATTCGGTGCTCGCGCAGATCCGCAGCATCGCCGCGCAGCTTGTCGCCGGGATGGAGCGCGACGCGCTGCAGGACGCGCTGCCGCCGGGTGCGGCGCGCAACGCGGTGGATTGCGCCCTGTGGGATCTGGCCAGCCGTACGAGCGGGCGACCGGTGAGTGCACGGCTCGGGGAGGGGCCGCTGCCGCCGGTGGCGAGCGCGCTCACGGTGGCCATCGACACGCCCGAGGCCATGCGTGCCGCGGCGGCGACGCTGGGCGCGGCATCCCTGATCAAGGTCAAGGTCGATGCCGAGGATCCCGAGGCGCAGCTGCGCGCGGTGCGCGCCGGCGCGCCCGGAGCACGACTCATCGTCGATCCCAACGAAAGCTGGACGCTGGACATCCTGCAGGCCATGCAGCCGGTGCTGCTCGAGACGCGTGTCGAGCTGGTGGAGCAGCCGCTGCCGGCGGAGCAGGACGAGGCGCTGGAGGGATTCGTGCCGGCGTGCCCGATCTGCGCGGACGAGTCCTGTCGCATTGCCGCGGACCTGCCGGCGCTGCAGCGCCGTTATCAGGCCGTGAACATCAAGCTCGACAAGGCCGGCGGCCTGAGCGAGGCGCGGGTGCTGCTGCACGAGGCCCGGGCTCGGGGGATGCAGGTCATGTGCGGCTGCATGGTCTGCACCTCGCTCGGCATCGCGCCGGCCTTCCACATCGCACGTCACGCGGATGTCGTGGACCTCGATGGTCCCCTGTGGCTGGCGCAGGACCGTCCCGGAGGCGTGCGCCTGGAGGACGGACTGCTGAGACCGCCCGACCTGTGGGGCGAGCCTGCCTGAGCGCGCTCGAGGGCGCGGCATGCGAACGCCGCTGCATGGGGGATCCGTCGGGCAACGTGCATTCTTGTTGACCTGGAAACGGGGGGTGACCCATGACCACGAGCAACTCGTCCTCGGGACATGCGCTGCTGCGCGTCTGGCGCCCGGTGGCACCGCGCACCTGGACCATCGCGCAGATACGCAGGCTGCGCGACTTGGCTTGTCAGGGCGTGTCCGTCGCGGCCATTGCCGCCTGCCTGGGCAAGACCGAATCGGCGGTGCGCAACAAGGCCGGATTGCACGGCATCTCGCTCAAGGGCACCCGTCCCGCCCGCCGTGAGGGTGCGAGGTCGGCGCCCGCCGCCCGCGCGCGGCTCACGCGACTGGCGGCGCGCAGCCTGCGGGGAGGCGGGCAGCCCGGATGACGGGCGCGGCGGCCGGGCAGGGCGTGCCGTGCCCGGTCAGCTGCCGGCGCGCTCCGTCCTGATGATGGCGCCGTCGTCGTCGGCCTGCGGCGAAGGCACGTCGGGGTTGAGGTTGACGCTCAGCGTATGAATGTGGGTGAGCTTGCCGTTCACCATGCGGAAGGTGTGTGAATCCGGCATGCCCGTCGTGCTGTTGCCGAAGCGACAGAAGACATTGACCACGCCCATCTCCTCGTCCACCACATAGTCGCGGTTGACGATGTACAGCACCCCGGGCGGAATGCCGACTTCGCAGCTGGCATTGGGATCGTTGTCGCGGTTGGTATAGGCGCCGCCTTCGAGCCGCGCGCACGGAATGCCCCAGGGCACCTCGACGAACTTGTCGGAGAACAGGTCGAGATAGGCATTGGCCGCATTGATCAGCGCCTGCGCCGGGGTGCGCGCCTCGGGCGGGGGCGCGCTCCAGTCCTCGGCGCGGGCGTACTTGAGATAGGCATTGGCATTGAACAGCCAGTCGCCCTCGTCGGTCACCAGGCTGTCGAGGCGCGTGACCTTGCCGTTCTCGACATACAGGCGCGTGCCGATCACATAGGGATGGCCGCCCTCGGTCACGATGATCTCGGTGAAGGTGCGGCAGCGGGTGGTATCGAGGAAGCTGCGCGACAGCGCGATCGGCAGCGCGGTGTTCCACAGCCCGCTCGCGCGATCGACTTGCGTCATGTTCTCGAGGAACAGGGCATCGTCGGCGAAGGTCATTTTGGACAGGTCGCCGGCACGTTGTGCGGCAACATAGCTGTCTGCCGCCGCCTGCAAGGAGGCGCGGGTGCAGGTGGCTTGGGCATTGGCGGCGGCCGCAACGGACAACAGCAGGCCGGCGAACATCGCTTTGTCGATCATCTTCTCCCCCCGATCGATGCGTTTTTCTTTGCGGTCGTCTCGAGCGTCGGCAGTCCATGGCAACTTGCCGCCTCGATCAGTCATTGAGTATACCGCAGGGCCCGGCACCGACGACTGTCGATCTTGCCGGGCTCGCGCGGGTTCCTTGGCGAATTCGAAGCGGAGGTATCGCGAGCCATGAACATGCAGCCGCTGTGGTCGTTGCTCAAGGAGGGCTTCGCGGTCTGGGTGGAACGGGACGCCTTTCTGCACGCCGGGGCGCTCGCGTTCTACACCCTGTTCTCGCTCGCGCCGCTGGTCATCATCGTGGTGAGCATCGTCGGGGTGGTCTACGGGTCGCAGGCCGCGAGCGGCGAGATCTCGGCCGCGATCAGCGAGTTCATCGGTCCGCAGGCGGCGGCCGCGGTGGAGGATGCGGTGCGCCGTTCCCGCGTGGAGGAGGCGGGACTGTTGCCCACGCTGCTGGGTTTCGGGGCGCTGGTGTTCGGCGCCACCACGGTGTTCGCACAAATGCAAAGCTCGCTGAACCAGTTCTGGGGCGTGACCGCCAAGCCCACGCGCAGCGGCATCCTGGTCTTCATCACCGTGCGGCTGCTGTCGCTCGGCATGGTGCTCATCATCGGGTTCCTGCTGCTCATGTCCTTCGCGGTGAGCATCGGCATCAGCGCGGTGGTCCAGTACGCGCGGGACTGGATCCCGGTCCCGCCCGTGGTCGTGACCGCGCTGGATCTCGCGCTGTCGTTGCTCATCACCGCGACGCTCTTCGGCCTGATGTTCAAGGTGCTGCCGGACGTGCAGCTGCGCTGGCGCGACGTGTCGCGGTCGGCGCTGGTCACGGCGGCGCTGTTCGTCGCCGGCCAGTACCTGATCTCCCTGTACCTGACACGCGCGGCGCCGACCTCGACGTACGGCGCCGCCGGCTCGCTGGTGATGGTGCTGTTCTGGGTGTACTACTCGGCGCTCATTCTGTTTCTCGGTGCGGCCTTCGCCAAGGTGACCATCCTGCGCCGCGACGGCGTCGTCGTGCCCAAGCGCACGGCGGTCAGGACCCGTGTGGTGTTACAGGAGGACGAGGCGACGCCGCAGACCTGAGCCCGGCGTTGCCACCCTGGATCGCCCAACGACCCTGCCCTGAACCAGGATTCGGAACCAGCCCCAGGGGCGCGTCCATGGCGCGGCTCATGCGAGGCGGCGCGCGCCTGGAGGTCGGCAGGGTACGGCACGGCATGTCTGGACCGGGCGCCGAGCCTCGCCCATCGAGCGCAATGAATCGACGGTGCGCTCGATGTCTCTGAATGCAGACAATGGGTCCCCTCGATGCACGGCGTGCCGCATGGCCGATTGGTGGCCGGTGGGTGGATTCGCTGCACCCCGAGGGCCGCTTTTCAGGTCTGATGCGTCTTACATTCGAGAACAGGGGGACGGCGCCGCACATGAAGCGGCGCCTGCAGCGTCTGACATGAGAGCGGCGTGAAACGATCGGCCCATACATCGATTGACCACTCATCGGTTGCGCGAGACAACGACACCGACGATCACTCCTCCACGGTCCGGGAGCTGTTTCGTGAGCACAATCGCGCGCTCCTGAACTTCCTGCGCGCCCGGCTGCGCTCCGATCAGGAGGCCCTGGACGTGGCCCAGGAGGCCTATGTCAGGCTCCTGCAGCTGCACCAACCGGGTGCGGTGAGCTTCCTCAGGGGCTATCTCTTCAAGATCGCCGCCAATCTTTCGGTGGACGTGGTGCGCCGGCGCGATGTGCGCGAGCGCACCGCCGCCGAGCTGTGCGCGGCGCTCGAGCCCTGCGCAGAGGTCGAGCCCCGTGCCATCTCCCGCCAGGAGTTCGAGGCGGTGTGTGCGGCGCTCGAAGAGCTGCCGCAGCGGCATCGCCATGCATTCGTGCGTCACATCGTCGAGGGCTACAGCACGCCGGAGATTGCCCGGGAGATGCAGGTCGACGAGCGCACGGTGCGCAAGTTCGTTGCGCGGGCGCTCTTGCATTGCAGGCAGCGCCTGGGTCGCGATGAAGCGGGGAGGGGAGCCTAGCCATGGACACGCTTCGCGAGCCGCTGTGCACGGCCGAGGAGATGGCGCGCTACGAGGTCGCTGCGGATTGGGTGCAGCGGCTGGCGGATCCGCGCGTCGACGAGGCGGCGATCCACGAATGGCTCGAGTGGTTCGGGGCCTGCGATGCCAACCGCCGGGCCTTCGAGGACCTGCATCGCCTGCGTCTCAGGCTGGGGGCACTGCCCGCCGCCGAGCGCGCGGAGCTCAGGCGCCGTGCCGGAGGGGCGTGGCCGGCGGCCGCTGCGGTCGAGGGACCGGATGATGCCCCCGGCGGTGAGTCGCGCCGCGGGGCGGGTGACACGCCCCCGTCCGCTCAGAGGCCGGGCGCATGGCGCCTGGCGGGCCTTGCGGTCGCCGCCATGCTGGTCCTGGTCGGGGCCTGGATCGCGCTGGCCGTGTGGCGCGGCGAGCGGGCGGCGCAGGCCGTCATCTACGCCGCGCCGGCGCGCGCCCATCGCACCATCGTCTTGCCGGACGGCTCATCGGTGGTGCTGGCGTCCGACTCCATCATCGAAGTGCGCTATCCGGGTGACCGTCGCTTGGTCCAGGTGCGCCAGGGCGAGGCCTATTTCGAGGTGCGGCGCGATCCGCGGCGCCCCTTCGTCGTGAGCGCCGGTGGCATCCGCGTGACGGCCGTGGGCACGGCATTCAATGTCCAGCGTCGCCGCGACCGGGTGGCCGTCACGGTCACCGAAGGCAGCGTCAGGGTCTCGCAGGGCGGTCCGGATCGAGCCCGGCGCCAGACACCCGCCGCAGCACCGCGGGCCGGCGAATCCCTTCCCCGGCGCGAAGCCGACCGCCTGCACCAGGAGACGCAGTCGTCGGACGGCGCGGCCGCGAGCGAGCTGGTGCTCGCCGCCGGTCAACGCACGGAGCTGCCGCTGGCGGACACACAGGTGGCCGCTGCGGTGAGCGCAGCCGATGCCGTGCCGCAGTGGGTGGACGACCGGGTGGTGTTCATCGACGCGCGCCTGAGCGACGTGCTGAGCGTCGTCAATCCCTACGCGCCCAGGAAAGTGGTCATCTATGACCCGCGCGTCGGCGATCTCACCTTCACCGGCACCATCATCCGCAGCTACGTCGGCGAGTGGATCGCATCCCTGCCGTACGTGTACCCGGTACGTCCCGTGCCGCTCGAGGACGGCACGCTGACGTTGGTGAGCCGCGATCGGCCCGCCGGGACGACCCGCTAGCGATGCAAGCAGCGCGCAAGGTGGCCGCACCGAGCGCCGCGTGACCAAGGCGCGCCGTCGCAGGGCGGCGGACGTCAGGGCTTTTCGAACCGCCGACCAGGCGGCACAACAGAGGGGGAAACGATGCGCATAGGGGCGAAAGCAGGACCGACACGACAGGCGGCAAGCCGTTCCCTGCGAGGAGCGGTGAAGCTCGCGGCCATGAGTGCCCTGTTCTGTTCGCACGCGGTGGGCGAGGATCTGGCGAACCGCGCGGTGTACTTCGACATCAAGCCGCAATCGCTGGCCGGTGCGCTGATCGAATTCTCCAGACAAAGTCAGATCCAGGTCATGTCACAGGGCGCCGATCTCGCCCAGCGCCACAGCGCGGGCCTGGTGGGGCGCTACACCGTGCGCGAGGCGCTCGACAGGCTGTTGTCCGAGACCGACCTCGAGTACACGCCCACGGCGCCCAACACCATCGCAGCCCTGCCTCAGGGCGGACCGCGCGGCGCGACCGGGCAACTGGTCGCGAGCCAGGGAACCATTCGGCTCGCGCAGGCCGATGTCGGACGGCCGGTGTCCGCGCCGGCGGTGGACAATGCAAGCCCCGATGCGGCCGGCACCGGCAGCGCCACCGCGGCGGGCCAGCCGCTGCAGGAGGTGATCGTCAGCGGCTCGCGCATCGTGCGTTCCGGGTTCACCGCGCCCACCCCGGTGACCGTGGTCGGCGCCCAGCGCATCGAGCAGCTCGCCGTGACCAACGTCGGCGATGCCTTGAACCGTCTGCCGGCGTTTCGCGCCACGCAGTCGCCGTCGACGTCGTTCCTGAGCGCCGCCAACATCGGCGCGCGCACGCTCGATCTGCGCGGCCTGGGCGCCGAGCGCACCCTGGTGCTGGTCAATGGTCGGCGCTTCATCCCGAGCTCCTCGCGCGGCACCGTCGACGTGAACCTGATCCCGGCGATGCTCATCGATCGGGTCGAGGTGGTGACCGGGGGCGCCTCGGCCGCCTATGGGTCCGACGCGGTGGCCGGCGTGGTCAACATCCTGCTCGATGACACGCTCACCGGCATGCGCGGACAGGTCTCCTATGGCGAGAGCCAGCGCGGCGACAATGGCGAGTACCAGGCATCGTTCGCCGGCGGCATGCCGTTCGCCGCGGGGCGTGGCCATGTCATCGTGGGCGCGGAGTACTCGGACGCCGATGGCATGGGCAACTGCTACACGCGCAGCTGGTGTGCCACGGCCTGGTCCAACTTCAACAACCCGGGCCACCTGACCAACGGGCTGCCGGCGCTGGTGCGCATGCCGCACACGCATGGCGCGACGTTCACGCCCGGTGGGCTCATCAACGGCCCGGAGCCGCTGCGCGGCATCCAGTTCCTGGCCGACGGCACCCCGGCGCCGTTCGAGTACGGCAGCTTCGTCGGGCCGTTTTTCATGAGCGGCGGGGACGGGGAGGGCCGCAATGCCTTCTGGACCGCGCCGCTGCTGGCCGTGCCGGTGGAGCGTCTGGCGATGTTCGGTCGCGTCAATGTCGATCTCAGCGACGACGTCCGCGCGTTCGCCGACCTGTCCTTCGGGCGCATCCAGGCCCGCGGACAGGGCGCCCAGACCCGTGACACCAACATTGCCATCCAGCAGGACAATGCCTTTCTGCCGGAGTCGATCCGCCAGATGATGATCGACCACGACATTGCGACCCTGAGCTTCGGCCGCGCGGGCGAGGACCTGGGCGTGGCGATCAACCGCAATGACAACCGCACCTGGCGCCTCGCGCTCGGCCTGGAAGGCGAGCTCGGTGGGGGCTGGCGCTGGGACGGCTACTACCAGTACGGCGACAATGACTACGAGCAGACCGTGGAGAACAATCGCATCCAGTCCCGGTTCCCGCTGGCGGTGGATGCGGTGTACGCCCCCGATGGTTCGATCGTGTGCCGCTCGGCGCTCACCGATCCAAACAACGGTTGTCAGCCCATCAACTTGTTCGGGGAGTTCCAGTTCTCCCAGGCGGCGAAGGACTGGCTGTACGGCACCGCCTGGCAGCGCACGAAGATCGAGCAGCATGTGCTGGCGTTCAATCTCCAGGGCGAGCCGCTGTCGACCTGGGCCGGCCCCGTGCCCGTCGCCTTCGGCGTGGAGTATCGCGAGGACTCGATCGCGGGCGATGCCGATCCGATCTCGCAGGTGAGCGGCTGGTACGTGGGCAACGGCCAGAGCGTCGATGGCAAGGTCGATGTGAAGGAGGCCTATCTCGAGACGGCGCTGCCCCTGGCGCGCGACACGGCGTTCGCGAAATCGCTGGAGCTCAACGGCGCCATGCGCCTGACGGAGTACTCCACGAGCGGCACCGTGGAGACCTGGAAGCTGGGCCTGGTGTACGAGCCGCTCGACTGGGTGCGCCTGCGGGCCACGCGCTCGCGTGACATCCGCGCGCCCAACGTGCAGGAGCTGTTCGGCGCCACCTCGGCGGCGTTCGGCCGCATCACCGACCCGCTCACCAACCTGAACGGCCTGCCGCGGGTGTTCACGGGCGGCAATCCCGACCTGCAGCCGGAAGTGGCCGATACCTGGACGGCAGGCGTCGTGTTCACGCCCTACGGGACGCTGTTCGACGGCTTGCGCGTCTCGCTGGATTATTTCGACATTTCGTTGAAGGATGCCATTACCACGGTCGGCGCACAGACCATCGTGGATCGCTGCGCCAGCGGCGCGGCGGATTTCTGCGAGCTGATCACCCGCGATGAGACCCTGGCAGTGATCGAAGTGCGCAACCCGGCCATCAACCTCAATCGTCTCATCGCCCGCGGCACGGACCTGGAGCTCGATTACACGCTGCCGCAGCAGCCCTGGGGCAAGCTCGGCGTGCGCCTGCTGGGCACCTGGGTGAAGGACCTGATCACCATCGACTCGGTGGGGCCGACCAATCGTGCCGGACAGACCGGCGTGCAGACCGGCGCGACGCCCGGCCTGCCGCGCTGGACGGCGAACGCCTCGGTGACCTATGACTACGGACCGCTCATGCTCACCCTGGAAGGGCGCTACATCCCCAAGGGCAAGTACGATGCGACCCTCGTCGGGCCGGAGGACGACGGCTACAGTCCGCTGCTGCCCAACAGCATCAGCACCAATCGGGTCGACGGCCGGTTCTACATGAACCTCGCCGGGCAATACACCCTGGTCGAGCGCGGGGGCACGGAGATCGAGCTGTTCGGCGCCATCTACAATGCGCTCGATCGCGATCCGCCGGTGTCCATTGCCAACGGTGCGGGAACCAACACCATGCTGTTCGACGTGATGGGACGCCTGTATCGCCTGGGCCTGCGCTTCAGGTATTGAGGGCGCGAGGCGGGTCTCGTCCGTTCCAGCGGGCGAGACCCCGCCCGCCGCAGCGCCAGGCTCCCGCGATCGCTAGGCGCCGTTCTCCCGGCTCTCGCGCAACATGTTGCAGAACAAGGCGCCCTGCTCGATGGCGTCATCCAGGGCCACATGCGTGTGGGGCAGTGTCTCGAACCAGCGCCTGGGCATGTTGCGCTTGGTGCTGCGCCGATACCCGGTCTTGAGCAGCGCCATGGCGAAGGTCTTGATGTCGAGCGCCGAGTGGCCGAAGGGGCTCTCGCCCACGAACTTG
>QGUO01000083.1 GCA_003242495.1 Pseudomonadota bacterium
GAGCGGAGCCGGAACCCAGTATAGTCGACATGGGAAGCGGCGACAGCGCGCCGTTTGCGCAGTGTCGAGCGATCGGGCGGACACGGCATGCCCGACGTGCCCGGGTACCCGGGCGGGACAACATAATGTCATCGTCTCGCCACGCAGGACTGCCCGCATGTGATCGTGGGCGGCACACGCGGTGGTGGCGTTCGCCACGGTCGCGCCATCCCCGCGTGCGGTCGCGGTGGCGACGCTCACTGAAACCGCGGGCGCGCGTCGGCGTTTTGCTCGCAGTCCCCGTCAGCGAGTTGCCAGGCGCCCGACACGTTGCGGCGCAGGCGGCGGTGTCGGCGTCCGACGCAGGGGACGCGGCGCCCGGAACCGACGGCCGAGGCCCTCGGGCGCGGGAGGGCGCGCCATGCGGCTTTCCGCAGGTCAGCGCGACGCGCGGGCGCGCTATGCTGCGGCCGTGGAGGAGGCCTGACATGGCGGAGTTCGATGCCATCGTGGTGCCGGTCGACGGCTCGCCCGCCGCGGGTCGCGCCGCGGCGTTCGGCGCGCGCCTGGCCGCGGCCTTGCAGTGTCAAGTCCGTCTGATCTACGTGTTTCCGGCGACCGCCATGGCGGTGATCGGCTTGTCGCGGATGACGCCCGAGGAGATCAAGCAGGCCCAGAACAACGCCGCCCGGGACATCTTCGCCCAGGCACGGGCGGCCATGACCGACGGCACTGCGCAGGTGGAGGAACTGGTGCTGCTCGGCGATCCGGCGGCCGAGCTGCTGGACTACCTGGGGCGGCACCCGAAGACCCTGGTCGTCATGGGGCGTCGCGGCCTCTCGCCCCTGCAGACGCTGGTGATGGGCAGTGTCAGCGAGAAGCTTGCCCGCCACGCCGAGGTGCCGGTGACCCTGGTGCACTGAGCCGGCGGTTCAGGTCCGGATCTCGCTCAGCAGTTTCAGCAACAGCTCGTTGGTGCGCGCTGCGCGCCGCTTCAATTGCGGCACGCGCTCGTTGATGTGGGTGCGCATCGCGTGGCGGGTATCCCACTTGCGATCGATGCGGCCGATGAGCTGACCGATGCCGATGCTGTCGAGCGGCGGCGTATCGAGCTCGAGGTCCTCGAGCAGGCCGATTACTTTCGAGGCGTACGGCAGGGGTGCGAAGGGCACGCCACACATGGCGGCGAAGATCAGGAAGTGCAGGCGCATGCCGACCACGAACTCGAAGCGGCTCATGAGATCGAGGATCTGTCGCGGGGAGTACCTGCGCCTGAGCAGCTCGGCGCGCCCTGCGCAGCGCATGTTGGCGATGACCGCGTGGCTGTGCTGCACGTCGATGGTCTCCATGGGCGTGAACAGCACGTCGGCATCCAGGCGCTCGATCACGAAGTCGGCCGCATTCGCGAGCAGGAGGTGGTACTCCTTGGGGTTGATGTCCGGCGCGGCGGGACCGGGCTCGCGCACGGAGAAGCCGATCAGGTGACGGGCGAACTCCACGCCCTCGGATTGCAGCGTCTCGGTGCTCAGGGTTTCGGGCTCGATCAGGAAAGCCGGATCGGCGGTGAGATGAATTTCATTGGTGACCCCGATGTCGTCGAGCAGCCGGTAGCCCAGGCGGTCACGCACCGTGATCACCGTGGAGGCGGCTGCGTTGAGCGCTTCCTTGACGGCCAGCCGTGCCGCGCGTGTCACCAGCGGGCCCGCGCTCACGGCATACAGGAACACCGGCACGCCGAACTCGTGCGCCAGGTTCACCTCGCGCAGGAACGCCTGCGCCTCGCCATCGTAGAGAATGCCGCCGCCTCCCAGAACGAACACATCGAGGTCCTGGATGTACGGTGCGACTTCCTTGCGAGTCATCACCCGGGCATTGACGGCATGCTCGACCTGGTGACGCGCGAGCGTGTCCGCGGTGTTTCTGGAGAACACGGTGACCTCTGCGCGGACGCTGGCACGCAGTTGCTTGAGCATGCCATCCAGGATGGCCTCATCACCCAGGTTCATCCCGCCATACGAGCCGGAGATACCGATGCGCAAGGGACGGCCGGCATCGAGCATGTCATACCTCACAAGGGTGTGAGCGACGGCCAGGCGAGCTCGATCCCGTGCCGGACGAGCAGCGCCTGGAACGCTTCCAGGTGACGCGCCTGGTTGCGCACGTGGCGCGGTGTGGTGCGACGCTCCAGGCACCAGGCGGCCAGAAAGCCGGCAGCCTCCCCGATGTTCCACTCGACGGGGTGCATGCGATACGCGCCATTGGTGATGTTGGTGACTCCGAGGTTCTTGCCGCCGGGCAGCAGGTTCTCGACGCGCACCGGAATCAACGAGCCCAACGGAATCTGAAACGGCCAGCAACCCATGTCCAGGTAACCGGCGCCGCTCACGCGTGGATGCAGGTCGATGCGGTAGCTGCCGATCCCCACCGAATCGTGGAAACGCTCGGGGCCATCGGGGCGCAACGGGTGAGCAATGTGCTGCTCGAGGACGGTGAACTCGGCGCGGATGCGCCGCGATGAGCGCACGTACGGGGCCGGGGCAAGACCATCGGGCGTTTGGCCCATGACGTCGCCCCGCAGACGCATGCCGGGATAGCCGGCGCCGCCGTCGGGGCGCGGGGCTTCGGTCTGCAACCAATAGAGCAGACTCAGGCTCAACTGCCGCGCGGCTTCGAGATTGCGCGCCTGCTCGGCACGGTCCACGCCGATGAGCGGGCCGAACCAATAGTCGTTCTGCGGCCAGTTGACCACGGTGACGTCACTCGGCGCGAATCCTTCCTCGAAGTTGCTGCGATCCAGAATGCGCCGGTAACGCCACCAGGGCAGCCCGTCGGGCGACTCGAACAAGCCGCGGTTCAAGGGCTCCCCGGTCTCGGGCTTCACCGTCGTCCAGCTCAGCAGCGGGCCAGGCCAGCCCGGGGGGCGATGGTCGCGCCACAGCTCATACTGACGCGGCTTGTCGATGGTGTGGTCCTCGCCGGGCCGGTGCTCGATGGCGAAGCACCAGGTGATCGCCTGTTGATCGCGGGGATCCTCCCGCTCCGCGGCATGCGGCTCGCCGGTCACCTCGCGCGATTCCGCGCCCACCACGTGCTCCACCTTGGCCAGCTCCAGCAACTCGCCGTAGGGTGTCGCATCGATGAACATGTCCGCTTCGATGAGCGCATCACGACCCGACTCGAGACCTCTGACGGCCACGCCGGTCACCCGGTCGCCGTGGGTCCAGGCAGCGAGCGGGCGGTGCGGGTGCATCACGAATACGCGTCCGCCGAGTTGATAGGGGGCCAGCATCTGATGCAGCACGGCCACGGCCACCCGCGGATCGTGACAGATGCGACTCACCCAGCCATTGCCGGGGTTGAGTCGTGCCTGCGCGGCGGCCGTGGGCGTGAGGGGGGTGTGCCGCCGGTAATAGTCGCGAATGCCGTTGCGTAGCGCCCGGTAGCTGGCCGTGGCGCCGAACGCTTCGATCCACGGGTGCTCGTCCGGCGGCACCGCCTGATTCGTGAGTTGCCCGCCGAGCCAGGAAGTTTCTTCCGTGAGGATCACCTGACGTCCCAGCCGGGCCGCGGCGATCGCGGCGGCGCACGCCCCCAGTCCGCCGCCGATGATCGCGATGTCGGTTCGTAATACTTCCATGGACGGTCACTCTGACTCGGAGGCCGGGCACGTCGACGGTGCGTATCCCTGCCGGGTGTCAGCATTCAGTCCGTCCTAACGTCGCGCCTCGCCCGGTGTTCCCGGTGGGGATGGTGCGCCCAGGCGAGGGCAGTCGTTCTCGTGCCCGCGTTTCGAGGATCACATGCGCAACTATTTGGTTGCATGGTGCCTGAAGGGGTGCTAGCGTAAGAGGCAACCAGGAGGTTGCGCATATGACTGATCGCATCGTCAAGCAGGTTGAGTTGCAGGCGCCGGTCTCACGGGTGTGGCGAGCGCTGACGGATCACGAGGAGTTCGGACAATGGTTCCGCGTCAAGCTCGACGGACCGTTCAAGCCGGGCGCCCTCTCCACCGGCCAGGTGACCTACCCAGGGTATGAGCACTATCCCTGGCGAGCCGTCGTGGAGCGCATGGAGCCTGAGAGGCTGTTTTCATTCAGGTGGAACGACTTCGACGAGAAATCCGGCTTGGACATCTCGGAGCAGCCCAGCACGCTGGTGGAGTTCCGGCTCGAGCCCACGGACACAGGGACGAGACTGACCATCATCGAGAGCGGTTTCGAGTCGTTGCCGGATCATCGTCGACTCGAGGTCCTGCGGAGCAACACCGAGGGTTGGGACATCCAGGCCAACAACATCGCCGTGCATGTCACCGCGCCCACGTGATCCGCTGGCTGCCGTTGCGCCTGTCTTCGCCGCGTTGGGCGACCGGACCCGTCTGTCGCTGCTGTCGCGGCTGGCGGACGGCCGCCCGCGGTCGATCGTGCAGCTGACGCAAGGCACCGGTCTCACCCGGCAGGGAGTGAGCAAGCACCTGGCGATTCTGAAAGAGGCACGACTCGTCAGGAACGAACGCTGCGGAAGAGAGAGTCGGTACGTCCTTCAGCCCGACGCGCTGATGGAGGCCAGGCAGTATCTGGAGCGAGCCTCGCAACAATGGGACGACGCCGTGGAACGACTCAGGCGGTTCGTGGAGGAGTGAGAAGCACCACGATCCCAGCGCTGCGTGCCGTCCTGGCTGGTGATGCGATCACGGTCGCACGGCTAGCGTGAGCGCATCTGGGTTTCGTACAACCGGCGATACAAGCTCACCTTGTCTGGGCCGAGCGAGTCGCCGACGACGGGCGTCTCTGAAAGATGCAGAACCGGGCCGTTCTCGAGGTCTCTGAACAGCGGCCATGAGGGCAGGCCGTCGCCGTTCGGGTCGCCGGTTTTCGCGAAGTTGACCCAGTAGGCCTGCATCATGTTCGCGACTTTCGCGTCCCTCGCAGAGGCCAGGGCCAGCTCGGGCGAACTGCTGTCCGGGTACACGCGCAGCACGCCGAGATGGTTGAACACATAAGGCAGCTCGCAGGTGTGACAGGCGCGCAGATTGCGCGCTCCCTGGGCGTACGGAGGCTCGTGCTCGAAGTAGTACACGTATGCGTGGCGGCCGATCGCACGCTGGCGCTCGGCATAGTGCCGGGTGATCCAGGCCAGGTTGTCGCTGAACAGGGTGTCGTTCCGGGCTGCCGCTTCGGCGTCGTCTGCGGCCGGGTAGGCCTTCAAGCCCAGCGCGGCGTGCGCTCCCCAGCGTTGCTCGGCCGTCTCCTGCCAGCGCCGCAGGGTCATCGGCGGCCCGAAGCCTTCGGCGAACGATCCCTCGTCGCGGTTCGAGCCCACCAGGACATCCACAGGGTTCTGGCGTCCGTCCGCGAACGTGCGGGACAGATCTTCCGGCACGATCCAGCCATCGATGATCATGCCCTGCTTGGGCAGCTTGGCGGCCGCCTCCCCTGCGGGCAGTGCGCGCAGCGCGGCGAGGTCGTCGGCGCCGATCTGCGCGGCGGCTTGCACGGTCTCCCGTTCTGCGGACTCGCGTGAGCGCATCGGTGCAAGCGCCAGCCCCATCCAGGTGCCGCTTTGAGAGATGGCGCGTTGGAACAGCCCCTTGGCGAGGGGAGAGCCGACCAGCGCGGCGGACATCGCGGCGCCGGCGGATTCACCGAAGATGGTGACATTGTCGGGATCGCCGCCGAACGCGGCGATGTTCTCCTGTACCCAGCGCAGGGCGGCCAAGGCATCGGCCAGCGCATAGTTGCCGGATGCACCGTGAGGAGACTCTCGGGTGAGTGCCGGATGCGCGAGAAAGCCGAGTGCACCCAGCCGATAATTGAACGAGACGTAGACCACGCCTGCGGCGGCGAAGGTGTCGCCATGATTGTAGGGCGTGGAGCCCGCGCCTTCGGTGTACGCGCCACCGTAGATCCACACCATGACCGGCAGCCTGGCATCGGCGGAGGCGGCCGGGGTCCACACATTGAGATACAGGCAATCTTCACTCATCGGCGGCGAGTCGGGCAGATCGACCGCTCTGTTGTGGGGAACGCGATCCCGTTGATGCGGCTGATGGCAGACGGGACCGAACTCGCCGCCAGGGCGGACACCCTCCCACGGGGCGGCCGGTTGCGGCGGTCGCCAGCGCAGCTCACCCACGGGCGGCGCGGCGAACGGAATCCCCTTGAACGCCACCACGCCCGCGAGCCGGCCGGGCACGCCCGCGACGCTGCCATGGGTCGTTCGCACGGGCTCGCGCAGCAGGCGCGTGACGCCCTCCATGCCATCGCTGCTGCGTTCGTCGGCTGCGTGCGCGGGCGCTGCGGCAGCAAGACAGAGCAGGGTGAGGAATGCCAGTGAGTGTTTCATTGCGCCTCGATGCCTGGATGGGGGCAGATGCCCGCGCAGGATGTGATGCACGGCGCTGCGCCGGCCTGCCGAAACGCCGTCGCGGGCCCGCGGCCTCGCCGGGCTCTCGCCTTGCCGGCATTTTGAACCGGATCCCGCTTGCGCAGTGGTCTGGCAGCGCAATGCTGCAAGCCCGTGGGGGCAAGCTGCGCTCTGCGGCCAGGCCCTTTGCAGCAGCGGACCCGAAACGTTGCACCCCGGGACGCGCCCGAGTGCCCGGTGGCACGTACCATGGCCGGGCCTGGCACAGGATCGGACATGACGGTGAGACTCAGATCCCTGACAGCATCGGTCGTCGCGCTATGGGTGCTCCCCGGCATGGCGACGGCTGCGGAGCACGGCACCGGCGCCCGGCAACCTGCCGGCGATACGGGCGTTTCCGCCGGATGGACGCACCCGAGGACCCCCTGGGGCGACCCTGACCTGCAGGGGACTTGGCCGATCTCGCACCTGATGTCCGTGCCCCTGCAAAGACCGCCCGAGTATGGCGAGCGTCTGTACTTCACGGAGGAGGAGCTGGCGAAGCAGCGCGAAATCGTCGAGGCGCAGAACAGGCGTTATGCCGAGGAGCGGGCAGAGGGGCGCATCAGCATGGGGCATTGGGTCGAGGACACCGAGCTGCCCACTCAGACCTCCCTCATCGTCGATCCGCCGAATGGCCAGTTGCCGCCGCAGACCGATCTCGGCAAGCAGATGTCGGCCGCGCTGGGCAGTGACTGGAATCGCGAGGTTTTCGACAGCGTCGACGACTTCAGTACCTGGAGCCGCTGCATCACGCGCGGCCTGCCGAACGGCATGATGCCCAATCCCTACAACAACGGCATCCAGATCGTGCAGGCGCCCGGCTACGTCGTGATCAACATGGAAATGGTCCATGAGGCGCGCATCGTGCCGCTCGGCGACATGCCGCCCCTCGACGAGGAGGTGAAGCAGTGGCTGGGCGCCTCCCGCGGTCGCTGGGAAGGCAACGTGCTGGTGGTGGAAACGCGCAACTTCAACGGCCGGACGAGCATGACCGACGTCCCGACGCGCGGCTCGCCCGTGGATCCCCGCGCCAGCAGCACGGCCATGACCATCGTGGAGCGCTTCGAGCGCACCGGCGAGGACAGCCTGATCTACACGATCACCGTGAGCGATCCGGTCACCCAGACCGCCGATTGGACGGTGCGGGTGCCGTGGAAGCGCGATGACAGCTACCAGCTCTACGAATACGCCTGTCACGAGGACAACCGCGCCGTGCGCGACTTCATCACGAGCTCACGGGCCAGGCGCGCACAGGAAGCCGCCGCGCAGCAGCCCTAGCGATGGCGCGTCTTCGTTCTGAAAGCGCTCGTATCGACGCGGATTCGAGATCATCGGACCAAGTGAATCATCCATGTATCGATCCCTTCGCATGAAAGTGGCCACCGGATGCATACGGTCGGTCGCGTGCGGTCTCGCGCTGCTGGGCTCGTGGGCGATCGGTGCATCGGCCGCCGCCGACGTGCCAAGGCTGGGCGGAAAGCCCAACCTGAACGGCATCTGGCAGGCCATGAATTCCGCCAACTGGAACCTGGAAGCGCACTCGGCGCAGAAAATCGATTCGCAATGGGCGCTCGGGGCGCTGTTCGCGATCCCGGCCGGCAAGAGCGTAGTGGTCGGGGGCAAGATTCCTTATCTGCCGGAGGCGTTGCAGGCGCGCGAGAAGTTCCGTGCCGAATGGCCCCTGTCCGACCCGGAAACCTTCTGTTACCTGCCAGGCATTCCGCGCGCGACCTACATGCCCCATCCCTTCCAGATCATCCAGGGGGATCGGGACATCCTGATGGTCTACAGCTACGCGACCGCCAATCGCACGATTTTCATGAAGCATCATGAGGAGCCGCCCATCGACACCTGGATGGGACGCTCCAATGGCCGCTGGGAGGGCGACACGCTGGTCGTGGAAACCACCGGGTTCAACGGGCGGGCCCACCTCGATCGCGCAGGCAATCACTTCAGTCCCAGTCTGAAAGTCACCGAGCGTTTCACCCTCGAGAACGCGAACGTCATCCGCTACGAGGCGACGCTGGAGGATCCGCAGACCTACTCGCGGCCGTGGACCATCCGGATGCCGCTTTACAAGCATGTCGAGCCGGATGCCGAGCTGCTGGAGTTCAAGTGTGTCCCGTTCGTCGAGGAGCTGCTGTACAAGGATCTGGAAGTCGCCGGGCATGAGTGAACGTCGGCAACCAGGAAGATTTCGCAACGACCGGAGAGCGATTCATGCTGAAGTGCGCTAGCGCCTGCGCCGGCTTGTTGGCCCTTGCGTTGAGCCTGCCGCCCGCCGCCCGGGCTCATCATTCCTTTGCGGCCGAGTTCGATGCCTCCAAGGTGGTGCACCTGGAAGGCACCGTCGTCAAGTTCGCATGGGTCAATCCGCATTCCTGGATCTACATCGACGTCGAGAAGCCGGATGGCACCGTCGAGCAATGGCGAATCGAAGGCGGCGCACCCAGCCTGTTGCTGCGTCGCGGCTGGAACCGCGATTCACTGCCGCCGGGCACCAGGATCATCGTCAATGCCTTTCCGGCTCGCGACGGTGATTTCCGGGCAAGCCCGCGCGACATCACCTTGCCCGACGGGCGCCAGCTCGACATCGGGTCTTCGTATCAGATGAATCGAGGCGCCAGGAAGGAAGCGGACACGCCCGAGAAGAAGTAACGGCTCGACGTCCCGGCGGCATCGCGCCGCGCGCGTCCGGTGCCGCGCGGGATGCTGGGAACGACACGGGCGTGTCGGATCGCTCGGCGCTGAGTCGGCATGGCCGGTACGTCCCGCGACGGCGACGAGAGACATCGATTCTGGTCCGGAGGCAACGAGAACCTTGGCATGGCGACTGTCGCTCACCGGGGCGGCGCTGATCCTCACTGCAGCGGCGCACGGGCAAACGCTTTTCGCAAAAGACCCGGGTGTGCAGTTCAGCGCGGAGCAGGCCGCGCGTGGAGAAACGGCGTACGCACGGGCCTGCGTCGCGTGTCACGGCGCCGCGCTGGAGGGTAGTCAGTTCGGCCCGGCCTTGAAGGGTGAGGCATTCCGCAGCCGCTGGCGCGGCCGGTCCCGAGCCGAGCTGTTCGAGCTGATGCGCACGACCATGCCGCCGCGCGGCCTGGGCGCAGTGAGCGCGCAGGCCTATGCCGACATCGAAGCCTATGTCCTGCGGGAGAACGGGATCGAGCCCTCTGCCCTTGCGCAGGAGGACGCGCCGGCCGCCAAGCCGCGGGCCGTGCAGGCCTCGGCGAGCGAGGCGTCCATCATGACGCCCGCGCGAGCGGAGCAGGATGCCTTCCTCGAGGCCGCGCTGAGCGCCCGCGCGGCGAAACTTGCCCGGCTCACGCCCGTGACGGACGCGTTGCTCGCGGATCCACCGCCCGCCGATTGGCTGGTCTGGCGTCGGACGTACGATGGTCTCGGTTTCAGCCCGCTCGCCCAGATCGATCGGTCGAATGTGGGGCGCTTGCGCACGGCATGGAGCTGGGCGCTGCCCGAGAGCGGCAACGAGATCACCCCGCTGGTGCACGGCGGGGTGATGTTCGTGTACAGCGGTCCCGTGGTGCAGGCGCTGGACGCCGCCACCGGGGAGCTGCTCTGGCAATACCTGCGCGCCTTGCCGGACGGCCTCGACAACGGCCGCGGGTCACGCATGAAAACGCTGGCGCTGCACGGCGAGAAGCTGTTCGCACCGACGGCGGACGGCCATGTGATTGCGCTGGACATGCGCACCGGCGCCCTGTTGTGGGACCAGGCCGTGGTCGTGAACGACGCCGCTCCGACGCCGGTCGGCCTGCAGTTGAACGGCGGGCCGATCGTTGCCGGCGGCAAGGTGATCATCGGCGTCAGTCTCGGCATACAGACCGGCGGCGGCTGCTACATCGTCGGGCTCGATGTCGAGACCGGCGAGGAGCGCTGGCGTTTCCACACCATTGCGCGTCCCGGTGAGCCGGGCGGCGACACCTGGAACGACGCGCCGCTCGAAGAACGCTTCGGCGGCGGCGTCTGGACGGCGGGCAGCTACGATCCGGAGCTCGATCTGGTGTACTTCGGGATCGCCAATACCTACACCACGGCGACGTTGCTGGAGCCGCGTCCCGGCGCCGACGGTGTGACTAACAACGACGCTTTGTACACCAACGCCACCGTCGCGCTGCGTCCGCGCACGGGAGAGCTGGTCTGGCACTACCAGCACCACCCGCGCGATGTGTGGGATCTCGACTGGGTGTACGAGCAATCCATCGTCACGCTCGAGATCGAGGGCCGTCCCAGGAAGGTGGTCGTCACCGGCGGCAAGACCGCCATCTTCGACGTCGTGGATGCGGCCACCGGGACCTGGATTTTCTCGGAGGATCTGGGCGTCCAGAATGTCATCGCCGCGATCGATCCGGTGACGGGCGAGAAAACGATCAACCCCGCCGTGTTGCCTGAAAAAGGCAAGACCAAGCTGGTCTGTCCCGGAAACTTCGGTGCGCGCAATTGGCCGGCGACGGCCATGCATCCCGAGACGAAGCGTATGTACGTGCCCATCATGGAATCCTGCGCGG
>QGUO01000084.1 GCA_003242495.1 Pseudomonadota bacterium
CGGCCGCCTGGCCGGCTACTACCAGCGCCGCGAGGACGCCATTCGCATGGTCTGCGACTTGAGTGTGGCGGGCCGGGGTCCCGATCGCCTCCGCGATCAGGACCCCTGAACGGCGCGCGCCTCACCGAGGCGGTCGAGGCACACCGGCCGGCCGATTGCCGGTGCCCGCGCCGGCGGGCGGCGCCGCTAGTGCGAGGCCTGGGTGCGCGGCTGCGGGGCGCCCGGCAGGCCGGGGGCCGGATGCTCCAGCGCATGGTGCGCGCGCGCGACCAGCCAGGCGCGAATGGCCTCGGCCTCCTCGACGCCGATGGCCTCCTTGAAACCCACCATGCCGTTGGCGGTCAAGGCGCCGTCGAGCACGATGGCCTTGAAGGCCTCGCTGCTGCGGAGCGCCGCGCTGTAGCGCAGGTCCGGAAACATCCCGAGGCTCTGTGCATTCGTGCCATGACAGGTGCTGCACAAGCGGTCGTACACCTGCGCGCCGCGCGCGATGTCCGCTTCGCTGCCGAAGGCCGGCGGCGGATCGAGCACCGGCTCGGGCACCTCGACCGGCGGCGGCAGCTCGGCCGTGCCGCCGAGCTTGAACACCAGCAGACGCGAATAGTTGGGCGCGTAGTAATTGCCCCGATTGCGCGCACCGGCCACCACGGCGACGTATTGCTCGCCGTCGACCTCGTAGCTGACGGCGCCCGCCACGATGCCGGTCTGCGCCGGGAAGCTCCACAGGCGCTCGCCGGTGTCGGCGCGATAGGCCACGAACGCCTGCTCGCTCGAGTTGCCCTGGAAGACCAGCCCGCCTGCGGTGGCGAGCGTGCCGCCGCCGCGGCCGTTCTCGCCCATGGACACCCGCCAGACCTCGCGCTCGGCCACCGGATCCCATGCCAGCAGCAGCCCCTCGCTCAGGCGCCGCTCGGCCCCCGGCTGCTCGTACAGCTCGAAGCCGCGCATGAAGCTGATCGAGAGCTTCTGGCCCATGGGGTTGTCATCCTCGTGGGTCGCCACCATGGGGAAGTTGCTGTGCATGGCGGGGATGTAGACCAGGCCGGTCAGCGGGCTGTAGGACATCGGATGCCAGCTGTGCGCGCCGCCGGCCGATGGCATGACGATGAAGCCCTTGCCGGTGACGTCGTAGCGCGCCGCCGGATTGATGCGCGGGCGGCCCTGCTCGTCGATGCCCAGGTTCCAATTGACGGGCACGAAATTCCTGCTCGACAGGAGCTCGCCGCTGGCCGCATCGAGCACATAGAAGTGCCCGTTCTTGTTGGCCTGCATGACCACCCGGCGCTGCCGGCCGTCGATCTTTAGCTCGGCGACGGTGATCTGCTGGGTGGCGTCGTAATCCCAGCTCTCGTGGGGCGTCATCTGGTAATGCCAGACGTACTCGCCGGTATCGGCGCGCAGCGCCACGATGGACGCGAGGAACAGGTTCTCGGTGTTGCCGGGGCTGCGGATTTCCGCCGGCCAGGGCGCGCCGTTGCCCGTGCCGACGTAGACCAGATCGGTGACCGGGTCGTACGTGATGCCATCCCAGGGACTGCCGCCGCCGCCCGTCTTCCACCACTCCCCGCCCCAGGTCTTGGCCGCCATCTCCATTTGCTCGTTCTCGAAGCCGTCGGCCGGATTGCCGGGCACGATGTACCAGCGCCACAGCTCGCTGCCGTCCTCGGCATCCCACGCGGAGATGTAACCGCGGCCATAGAACTCCGAGCCGGCCTGCCCGATGAACACCTTGCCCTTGGCGACGCGTGGCGCGCCGGTGATGGTGTAACGGCGCGAGTCATCCGTGGTCTGGGCTTCCCACACCACCTCGCCGGTGGCGGCATCGAGGGCGATCAGCCGCCCGTCGAGGGCGCCGAGATAGACCTTGCCGTTCCACACCGCCACGCCGCGGTTGACCACGTCGCAGCAGGCGTTGACGCCCCAATCGCCGCTGATCTGCGGATCGTACGCCCACAGACGCTTGCCGCTCCGGGCGTCATAGGCATGCACCTTGCTCCAGGCCGTGCTCACGTAGATGACGCCATCCACCACGATGGGGGTGGACTCCTGGCCGCGGCGGGTATCGAAGTCGGCATACCAGGCAAGGCCGAGCTGCGCGACGTTCTCGGTGTCGATCTGCGTGAGCGGGCTGAAGCGCTGCTCGTCATAGGTGCGTCCGTGCGACAGCCACTGGCCGGGCTCGCCGGCGACCAGGCGCTCGGCATCGACGTCCGCGAACCGCGCCGGCAGCCCGCCGCCCTCACCGCCTCCGCTGCATCCGCTCGCCAGCACGACGGCCAGGCACATCCCCATGAACGCTGGTCGGCTCATTTGCATCCCCCCTGTCAGGAATCGTTTTCCATGCGCAGCGTCCCGACGCCGTCCGGCATGCGCGGCTTCGCGGCGGCGTTCAAGGCGTCCGCCCGCCGACTCTAGTCCAAATGCCAGGCGTCGCGATCCGCCCGCACGGCGCGCGGATGCAAAGTTTTGCGAATGCGGTTCCGGTGAGGCGGCCATACGCCGCCGAGGGTCTGCAGACGGCCCGTGAAGGCCGCGGAGCGCCCGGCCGGGCGCGGCCTCCCGCGCCCGGCCTGCCAGGAATCAGAAGAAGAAGTCCTCCGGCGGCGGCGGCGCGACGTTGATGAGCGTGTAGACGGCCGCAGCGCTCACCAGCAGCACGATCAGCGCCTTCACCAGCTCGGAGCTCTGAATGGCTTCGTGCTCGGCCACCAGCGCGGCGGGCTTACGCCCCGTGACCATGGGGCCGACCAGATTCTGCTTCTTCACCAGCCAGTAAAGCACGATGGCGAGTATGTGCAGCCCCACGGCGATCAGGATCCAGTCGAAGTTCGCGTGATGCAGCGCCGTGAGCGACTTGGCCGTCTCCGGGCTGACCGCCGGATGGTAGGGGCCGGACCAGATGATGTCGTCGGTGGCGAACAGCCCGGTGATCGCCTGGATCGCCACCAGCACCAGCATCACCACCACCATCAGGCCGCCGGCGGGATTGTGACCGGGGGTGTGCACCGGATCGCCGCCCAGCATGCCTCTGAGATAACGCCACATCTCTCCGGGGCCCTTGAGGAAATTGCTGAAGCGGGCATGACGCGGCCCGACGAAGCCCCAGATGATTCGGAACAGCAGCAGGCCGAGCGTCCAGTAACCGATATAGAAGTGGACCTCGCGCCAGTCGTACCCTCCTTCAGCGGTGAGCCATGCGGCCAGCAGGCTCAACGCAAACAGCCAATGGAACACGCGCAGCGGCAAATCCCAGACAAGTCGCTTGTCTTCATTCATGCAGCAATGAACCTCGATGTGAACGGGCGTGCGAACACGTCTCTTCTAATGCGAATGGCAGCGCTTCTTGAGCGGGCGGCAGCCTAACAAAGACTCTCTTGGTGACGAAGTCCCCGGGACATCCGGCGCCTGGGCGTCCGGCCCGTCAGCACGGCAACGGTCGCGCGCCTCGTGTGCGGGTGCGCTTTGCCGCATGCCGCATCGAGGGAATGTCCTAGACGCGCATTGCGGTTGCCGCTCAGAGCCGGCTCTGCGTCCGGGCGTTCGCCGTCAACTCCTCGATCAGCGCGGCGGTGGCCTGGTGCACCTCGATGCGCGTGCCGCCGCGCCCATGGCCGCCGGCGCGGCCCAGCGCCGAATCCAGCGGCGTCATGCCGTTGTTGTCCTTGGCCTGCAGATCGGCATGGTGTGCCACCAGCGCGCGCACCACGTCGTTCCAGCCCCACAGGGCCGCGCCGTGCAGCGCCGTCTGGCCGCGGCGAAACTCGCGCGCGTTGACGTCGGCGCCGGCCGCCACCAACAGCTCGATGGCTTCCACGGCCTGCGCCTGGGTCTTGAACTTGCCGCGGGTGTCGATCTCGTTCGAGCCCAGGCCCGCCGCCGCCATGATGGGCGTGTGGCCGTAGATATTGGCGAGGTGCGGGTTGGCCCCGTATTCCAGCAACAGCCGGATGGCCGGCACGTCGCCGGCCTTCGCGGCGCGCAGCAGCGGCGTCGCGTCGATGGTGAGCATCATGTCGGCGCCGCGATCCGGGCCGAGGGCGCGATACGGCGGAAACAGCTTGAGGCGGGCATTCGGATTGGCGCCGCGCTCGAGCAGCATCTCGATGAGCTCGAGGCTGGTGGTGCGATCCAGCGACGGCCGGTCCGGCCGTCCGCCATGCGGCAGGGTGTTGAGATCCACCGCCAGGTAGAGCGGCGTGCGGCCCCACCAGTCCCACTTGTTGGGATTGGCGCCCTGCTCGATCAGGTACGCGGCGATGTCGAAGTTGAAGTTGTTGATCGCCATGATGAGCGGCGTCACGCCTTCGGGGTCGGCCATGTCGATGTCCGCCCCGCCCTCGACCAGCGCATGCACGCAGCGTTCGCAGCCCTGGCGCGCGGCATAGAGCAGCGCCGTCAGGCCGCCCACCGGGCGCACCTGCGCGCGCGGCTCGCCGGTCACCTGCCGCTGGTTGGTCTTGGCGGTCGAACGGGCATTGACGTCGGCGCCGTGCGCGATGAGCAGCTCGACCATGGCCGGCTGGCTTTGCGCAGCGGCCCACATGAGCGCGGTCTGGCCGCGGCGGCGCTCGACTGCATTGACGTTCGCGCCACGGCGCAGCAGCAGCCGTGCCGCGTCCACATGGCTGGTGCGCGCGAGCACCATCAGGGCGGTCTGCCCGTCCTCGTTGGCCGAATCCGGATCGGCACCGGCCTTGAGCAACAGCCGAATGACTTCGGCATTGCCGGTCACCGCGGCCTCCATCATGGGCGTCGAGCCATACTCGTTGCGCACGTTCGCCTTGGCGCCGGCCTTGAGCAGCCGGCGTACCAGCTCGACGTCGTCGTGATACACGGCCCAGTGCAGCGCCGTGGTGCCGTCCGCGTCGGGCGCGTTCACATCGACGCGCCGCTTCAACATGGCCAGTGCCGCTGCGCGGTCGTTCGCCTGCGCCGCGGCCACCAGCGAGCGCTCGCCGGTGGCGGCATGTGTGGTGGCGGCGAAGAGCAGCGTCAGCAGGACGGCCGCGCAGCCCTTGCGGATGGGAGCGGCCATCAGATCTCCTCGATCATGCCGGTGCTGTCGCCCACCGACTCCTGCTCGATGCCCGCGCGCGCAAGCAGCGTGAGCAGCACGTTGGCGAGCGGCGTATGGTCGGGGCAGCGGATGTGCTGTCCGCCGTTGAGCTTGCCGCAGCCGCCGCCGACCACTGCCGTCGGCAGCGGGAACTGGTTGTGGCGGTCGCTGTTGCTCATGTTGCTGCCGTACAGGAGGATCGAGTTGTCGAGCACCGAGCCTTCCCCGTCGGGCAGCTCCGCCAGCTTGGCCAGGAACTTGGCGAACATCTCGGTGTGGTAGCGCTGGATGCGCACCAGGCGCTCCATCTTCGAGGGGTCATTGGCGTGGTGCGACAGCGGATGGAAGGCTTCCGACACACCGAGGTGGTTGTAGGTCGTGCCGCTCACCTCCGCAGCCATCATGAAGTTCACGATGCGCGTGAGATTCGCCTGGTAGGCGAGCGCGGCCATGTCGAGCATCAGGCTCAGGCGCTCGGGGAAGGAATCGGGAATGCCCACCGGCATCTCCGGGAGCGTCAGATGTGAAAGATCCTGTTGCTCCACCTTGTGCACCCGGCGCTCGATCTCGCGCACCGACTCGAGATAATCGTCGAGCATGGCGCGGTCACGCGGACCGATGACGCGCTTCAGGCTCGCCGCCTCCTCGGCCACCATGTCGAGCAGGCTGCCGTACTGCTGCACCACCTGTGCGCGCTCCTCCGGCGTGGCGCCGCGCCCGAACAGGCGCTCGAAGAGCTTGCGCGGATTGTGCTCCATGGGCAGCGGCGTGGTCGGCGTGCGGAACGAGATGGTGCCCGAGTAGCTGCAGCCGTACTCGCGGTCGCACGAGCCGCCGGCGCCGCCGGGCACCTCGGTGGCGATCTCGAGCGAGGGATGCGGCGTGTCCTGGCCGATGAACCGTGCGGCCACCTGGTCGATGGTCACGCCGCCATAGGGCTCCTGCTGGCCCTTGCGCGGATGCACGCAGCTCAGCCAGGTGCCCGGCACGATGGCATGCACCGCGCCGCTCTCGGCAGGACGGTTACCGAGACCGCTGATCACCGTGAGCTGGTGCTTGAAAGGCGCCAGGGGCTCGAGAATCGGCGACAGCTCGAAGTTCCTGCCCTCGCCCCGCGGCGTCCACTGATCCATGATCGCGCCATGCGGGAAATAGATGAAGCCCATGCGCGGCCTGGGGCGCGCCGCCGTCTTGGCGAGCGCCGTGCGCGCCGGGATCATCGCGTCGAGCAGCGGCAGTGAGATCGCCGCACCCAGCCCACGCAGCACCGTGCGACGGGAAAGGTGTTTCTTGGTGATGAACATCGTTCTGCCCCCTGGCACCTCAAAGCGTTGATCGGGCCATGCTAGTCATGCACGGCGGCGCGCTGGCCCTCGGTCTCGTCCGGGATCATCTTCAGATTGAACGGATCGCTCTTGACGATGCCGGTGACGATGGCCGAAAAGCGGTAGTCCTGCCGGGCGGCCTCGCGCACGATGGCCCGCACGGCCGGCATGTCATGGTGTTCCACGCCACGGCCGAGCGCGTAGATCATCAGCTTCTCGGTGAGCGCCTGCGCGAACTGCTCGGGCCGCGCGGTCAGCACCGCGCGCAGATCGTCCGGCCCGGTGATCTCGGCGCCGAACACCTCCCCGCTCGCGTCGATCGGCACGCCGGCATCGCGGTCGCGGTCACGCCAACCGCCGATGGCGTCGAAATTCTCGAGCGCGAGACCGAGCGGGTCCATGATGCCGTGACAGGAGTTGCAGGACGGCTCCTCGCGATGCAGCACCATCAGCTCGCGGATGGTGCGCGCCTGCTGCCCCTCCTGGTTCTCCTTGAGGGTTTCCACGCCGGGCGGCGGCGCGGCCGGCGGCGTGGCGGTGATGTTCTCGAGGATGAACGCGCCGCGCAGCACCGGCGCCGTGCGGTTCGCATACGAGGTGACCAGCAGGATGCTGCCCTTGCCGAGCAGGCCACGCCGCGCCGACAGGTGCGGCGCATCGCCGAGCTCGACGCGCCGGAAGCGCGAACCGCGCACGTTGGGAATGCCGTAGTGCTGCGCCAGGCGCTCGTTGACGAAGGTGTGCCCGGCGGTGAGCAGGTCGAGCACGCTGCGGTCCTCGCGCAGGATGCTGTCGACGAACAGCTCCATCTCGCGACGGTACGCCGCACGCAGGCTCTCGTCGAACTCCGGGAACAGGTTCGGATCCGGATCGATCTCGTCGAGCTTGTCGACCTGCAGCCACTGCGCCGCGAAGTTGGTGACCAGCGAGCTCGAGCGCGGATCGGCCAGCATGCGCGCGATCTGCGCCTCGAGCACCTGCGGATCGCGCAGCTTGCCGGCTTCGGCCACCTGCAACAGCGCTTCGTCGGGCCCCTGGCTCCACAGGAAGAACGACAGGCGCGAGGCGAGTTCGATATCGGAAATGGCGTAGATGGTGCCGGGCGCGGCGTCCTGCGGCACCTGCTCGACGCGATACAGGAACTTCGGGCTCGCGAGAATGGCCATCAGGCCGTGTTGAATGCCGGTCTCGAAATCGCCCGACTCGCGACCGGTGCGATAGAACCGCATGGGCGCCGCCAGGTCCTCGGCGCTCACCGGGCGGCGATACGCCCGGCGCGCAAGGTTCGACAGGATGCGCTCGGCGCACGGCAGCTCTTCGCTGGCATCGGCCGGGCGACAAATGAAAATGCGTTGCCGGCTCGGCGTCTCGGAGATACCCGCAGGGGCAAACGGCCCGACCACTTCGAGCCCGGTGATCGCCGGCATGCGCGCGCCGAACGCCCCATCGTTCAGCGGCCGCAGCGGCTCCTCGGACTCCGACAGCGTGCGCGCCACGAAGGCGATGCCGATCCGTCGCGGACCGGCCTGCATCGGCAGCCTGATGTTCTGATAGCGCGCCTGGATCTCCTTCGCCGCGACCGCCTGGCGCTGATCGACCGCCTTGAGATCCTCCTCGCCGCCGATCTCGGTCTCGAACACCTTCTTGCCGTCGACGGTCATGATCATCTTGTGGCGCTCGTCGAGCCCCGTGATGTAACCGCCGCCGGTACCGGCGTTGCTGTTGATGTTGAACACATACTCGCCGTCGACGGGGAAGTTGTGCTCGATCAGCATGCCGCCGCGCGTGCCGAGCGGCAGGCCCTCGACGTGCGTCAGCTGGCCGGAGAGCCCGCCACGATAGACCGTGCTCGAGGGCGCGGGTGCGGCCGGACCGACCGCCTGGATGCTGACCTCGCGCGCCGCGGCGATGTATTGATCGAGGAAGGACGGCGATACGCGCAGCACGCTGGCGACGTTGTCGAATCCCTCGCTCTTGGTATCGCGCGGCAACAGCGCCGCGGCATCGATCTTGAGCGCCAGCATGTCCTCGATGGCGCGCGCGTACTCGGTGCGGTTCAGCCGGTGCAGAACCACACTGCCTGGATTCGGATGCCGGCGGGCCGTCTCGTCGAGCCGGGTCTCGAGCCACGCGACCAGCGCATCGACGGCATGGTGGTCGGGCTGCGGCTTGTCCGGTGGCGGCATCAACCGGCCGCGCAGCTTGCGCACCGTCTCTTCCCAGGTGTGCGGATCCGCGGCCACGTCCTGCGGCTCGAGGATGTCGAAGGCCACCCCGCCGGCCCAATCGACCGAGTTGTGGCACTCGTTGCAATACTGCTCGAACAGCGCCCATTCCCCCGGAGCGCCGGCGTGCGCCTCGTCCGCCCCGCCCGGATCCCGGTGACCGCGCGCATCATTGGCGAACGCCGCCACGCTCAGCACGGCGGCACCGAGCCCTGCTGCAGACAGCCCCAGCGCGGCGAGCCCGCCCAGGGCGATTCGGGATCGGCTTTTCACGTGCGCTCCGCTAAACGATGCCGCCGAGGGAACGGACATGTCCCCACATGCCGCGATAGGCGTTCCGGACGAACAGTGTCGGATCGCCCCAACGCGCATCGAACTCCGCCGAGGGCCGCTCGGCGAGCATGTCGTCGGCGTTCATGCCCTTGCGCATCAGGTCGGCCAGCCGGTCCTTCATCGTGACCAGCATCTCGTGCTGCGCCTCGAGGTCCGCCCGGCTCTGCACCGGACCGTGACCGGGCACCACGCGCGTGTCCGCGCCGGCCAGGTCCACGAGGGCCTTGGTGGCGTCGGCCAGGCCGCCGATCCAGCCGCCGGTCGAGTAATCCAGGATGGGATAGCTGCCCACCGCGAGCAGATCGCCCACCACCAGCACGTCCTGCCCGGGAAAATGCACGTAGATGTCGCCGTCGGTGTGGGCACGCGGCAGGTGGCGATACACGATGCGCTCGCCGCCGAACTCGAGCTCGCCGCCGCCATCGAAGAACGTCTCGGTGGGCAAGGCCTGCGGCGGACGCGGCTTGTACTCCCGGTCCTGCCATTCGACGTAGAAGTCGGCGCCGAGCCACAGCCGGGTGTTCTCGTGCGCCAGGATGCGTGCGCCGGCGCGCGCGAGCTGCTCGTTCGAGCCGGTGTGATCCCAATGCCAGTGCGTGTTGAACAGCACCTTCACCGGACGCCCGCCGGCGCGGGCCTCGACCAGCTGCAAAAGCGCCGCGGAATGCTCGGCCAGCCCGCCGTCGATGAGCAAGGCCCCCTCGGAGGCGGTGAACAGTACGACATTGCCACCGGCGCCCTCGATGAGCGTCAGGGAATCGGTGAGCTCGGTGACACGCAGCGCCCCCTCTGCGGCGCCCGCCGTCGTGGCGGCCGCCACGCTGAGCGGGCGTGCAGCGATGCCGAGCGTCGCACCGAGCGCGCAGCCGACGGCGCTCTTGAGAAAATCGCGGCGACCCGAAAGAGGTCCGATCACTGAAATGCCCCCCGCTGAACCACTTGAGACGCCGCATCGGCGCAGCGTCCGCTTTGCCACTGAATGGTAGTGAATCTCGCCCCCCCAGGCATCGGCCTCAGCACCTTCTCCTGATTTCTTTACAGAACACCGCAAATCGACGCCGTAGCGCGCTGTGTCGGCCCGAGCACGGCGCAAGCCACCGGCCGCAATGCCGATTTGCCGACGCATGTGCCCCGGCATGCACGCGAGTAACAGGTGAGGTGAAGCGTCGGATGCGCGCTGTGGGTAAACGGTGCGCAGCGGCCGGTCGCCGCACCCTGCCGGGATTGGCGACGAGTCGGGGCGCGTGGCGCCCCGACCGCCAGGCATTTCAGCGCCCCACGGCCCCCGCGGTGCCAAGCTGCTGCTTGGCGTAGGTGCCATGGAATTCCTTGGGCGGCCGCCCGGTCGCCGCCACGATCAGCTTCTCGAGCAGCTTCATGGTCTCGGGCTTGGGCTCCGGCTCCGGCTCGAGGAACGCCCGCTCGTAACGCCCCGCGGCATGGTCATACGGCGTGAGGCCCTTGTCATCCACGGCCTCGAGCTCGGCCCCGTTGGCCGCCAGCACCTCGACGGTTTCGTTCCAGCCTTTGGCCGCCGCGCTGTGCAACGCCATCTGGCCGTTGGCCGCGCGCGCATTGATGCGACCGCCCGCCGCATACAGCAGCCTCAGGCACTCGGCCGCCTGCGCATCGGTCTTGTAGCGTCCGCGAGTAGGGTTGCTGCTGTGGCCCATTCCGGCGGCCGCCATGAGCGGCGTCACGCCGGTGGCCGTGGGCAGGTCCACCAGGGCGTTGTACTTCAGCAGCAGCTTGACCGCTGCCACATCGCCGCCCTTGGCCGCACGCAACAACGGCGTCGCGCCCGTGGAGAGCACCTGGTCGCCGCCGCGGTCGAAGTAGATATTGCGATACGGCGGACGCAGCTTGTACTCGACGGTCGGGGTGGCGCCGCATTCTAGCAGCATCCCGGCCCCACGCAGCGCCGTGGTGTCGTCCTCCGCAGGGCTGTCGGGC
>QGUO01000506.1 GCA_003242495.1 Pseudomonadota bacterium
CCCTTCGCGCAGCGCCGAGCGGATCACGACCGCCATGCGCCGCTCGCGCAGTCGATGAACCCTCGACAGGAACGGCTCGGGCGCCAGCAGGTTGAACTCCACCTGGAAGCCATCGATTTCGGGACGCTTGAGAACGTCGTCGATATCGCCCGCCGTATAGAGCGACACGCCGATGAAGCGAGCCTTGCCTGCCTCTTTCAGGCGCGCGAGCTCATCGTACAGCCGCGCCTCCTCACCGCGCGGCGCCCAGTGGATCTGATAGAAATCCACCGCGTCGGTCTTCAGCAACGAGAGTTGCTTTTCCAGGGTCGCGGTCATGCCTTCGGGTTGTCCCGAGTACTTGGTGGCCACGATCCAACGCGAGCGGCGCCCCTGCAGGAACTCTCCCAGCACGCGCTCGGAATCGCCGTAGACCAGGGCCGAATCCACGAAATTGCAGCCGAGCTCCTCGGCACGCGCCAGCGCCCGAAGCGACTCCGCCTTGTCCACTGCGCCATACCCCTGGCCGCCGATCCCCCAGCTGCCGAAGCCGATCTCCGAGACCTTGAGCCCGGTTGCACCGAAATCCCGATAGCGCATGCCACCCGCGGCAGGCTGCGTGTCACTTGCGTATCCGGTCGCCACCTCGTACTCCCCTCGTCGCCCGCGGCGCCATCCCCAAACACCCGCGGCGGCCGCCGCGCCGGCCAGGGCGGTACCTGCCAGGAAAACCCTGCGCTTCATCAAACGTCCTCGTCGGCCTGTGTGATGTACCAGGATGCATCGGCCGCTTCGGCAGCCAGCGATTCGTCCAGCATTGCGAAGAACGGCCGCGCCGAGCGCTGCACGAATTGCGCGCGCCGCAGTGCGCGCCGGAACCGGTCCGCGGCCGCGATCTGCAAATGCACGACCTGCAGACCCTCGGCGCGCGCCTGCATGGCGAGCATCAGCAAAGCCTGCGTCACTTCGTTCTCAGACCCGAGGCACAGACAGTCTTTGACGATGAGCGACCGGTCACAGACTTCGCAGATGAAATACATCCGCAACGCATTGCTGCCGCGCGGCATCACCCCGAAGATGCGGTAGGTATGTCCAGGTTGTGCCCCGAACCGCCATCGCAGGAACGCACGGTCGCGCACGCCGATGCAACGGCCGGTCTTGTCGAACGCGTTCCATAACGTGTCGAAACGCTCGTCGAAGTCGTCGAGCCAGCATCCGACGTTCGGACCGATGGCCAGGCGTATCCGGCACCCGAGCGCGTCGATGGCGTCGATCAGGGCGCCCAGCGGAGCGGCCAGGAACGCCGGGACATGACGCCCCAGGTAGTTGCGGCACCGGACCACGCGCGAATAGCTCGGCAGCTCGAAGTGAACCTGCCCACCGAGGCGCTTGAACACCATCACCGCCTTCTTGTCGGGCAGACCGTACAGAATCTGCATGCTCTCGAGCGCGCGCTGCCGACCCGCACGCTGCAAAGTGAGCGCCGGCAGAGCGGTACGGTGCTCGGGATGGACCACGAAGTCCACGAGCATGCCGCCCGCCACGACGCGATCGCGCACGACGAAGCGCCTGGGGCCAACCCCGAGACAGCCGATCGGCCGACCGTCCTCGGCGCTTTCCAGCAGATTCACCTGAGCGGGCCCTTCCGGATTGCGCAGGTAGAACCAGTCGTAGCGCGCGCCATCACCGCCTGGCCCTGCTGCGGTGAACCCTCCTTCGCGCCATACCGCGAGCACCACGTCGCGCCCGGTTCGTGGGTCGGCGGCATAGGTCGCGTAGCGAGGTGGGGTACTTGCCGCGGCCGCCCGGCCGGTCACGGTCTCAGACATCGATTTCGGGCACCTCCCGCATGAGCACCGGTGCACGATGCAGGTAGCGTGTCGTGCGGCGCTTGGCATCGATGTCGTCGTAGATGAACTGGGCGCGCTCGACGTCGATGCCGAGCACGCGCGCCAGCTCGGCGGGCGGCACGGAATGATTGCGGGCCCACAGGGCAAGATCCATTTGCCGGTAAGGCAGTGCGAAATAGAACTCGTCCTGCCCCTGCGGCAGGCTGTAGGTGTCGGTCGTCGGCACCGCAGCGCAGATCCGCTCGGGCAATTTCATGTGCGCAGCCAGGGCATACACCTGGCTCTTGTACAAATGCGCGATCGGCTTGATGTCTGCGGAACCGTCGCCGTTCTTGACGAAGAATCCCTGGTCGTACTCCAGCCGGTTCGGCGTGCCGACCACCGCGTAGTTCAAGCGATCGGCGTGGAAGTACTCGAGCGTCTTGCGCAGCCTTTGCTTGAAATTCGTGGCCGCAACGATCTGCAGGTACTCCTTCAGGCCCAGACGCTCCTCGCGCTGTTCCCCGGACGGCGATACGGCGATGAGCTTGAAATGGTTCACACGGCCCTCGATGCCGCCCGAGATCACGATCTTCATGCGCCATCCCGGGCCGTAGTCCGCAATGACGCTGCGGATGGCCTCATCGCGCCACTTGTAGCAGCCGATCCCCTCCAGCGCCGGAGCGATGTCCTGCTTCTCGTAACGCACGCCGAGATGCTCGGCGAGCTCGACCGCGCGCGCGGCACTGTCGTCCGAGGAGTCGCGCTCCGGCAGGATCAGCCCGAGCACGCGCTGCGGCCCCACCGCCCTGGCCGCCAGAGCCAGGCAGACCGAGCTGTCGATCCCCCCGGAGATGGCCACGACCAGGCCCCGCTTGTGCAGCACCGATGCCGTGACGGTGCGGAGCCGCTCGGTGA
>QGUO01000507.1 GCA_003242495.1 Pseudomonadota bacterium
TCTCCGGCGGCACCGAAAAACCGCTGCCCAACCAGCGCGGCATGACCACCGACAGCGCCTGGCAGGCGTCGCTGCGCGGACAATGGCAGCCGAACGCCTATGCGCTGCTCAGCCTGGGCGCGGTCGGCTACGACGGCGACGTCGTGCCCAGCGGCTCGATGCTGAGCCTCGGGTTCGAGTATGCGCAGCTCGACATCGGTTACCGGGACCAATGGCTGTCACCGTTCACCCAAAGCGCCATGCTCCTGAGCACCAATGCCGAGACCATGCCCTCGGTGACGCTCTCGAACTATGCGCCGATCACGCCGCTTGGCCTGACGTACCTGGTGTTCCTGGCGGAGATGGATCGTTCCGACAGGATTCGCTTCGGCGACGGCTTCACCTCCGGCAACCCGCGGCTCGCCGGCCTGCACCTCGCGATCGAACCCGTGCCGGGCTGGTCCCTGAGTGCCAACCGGATTTTCCAGTTCGGCGGCGGCGAGCGCGGCGGGGACTCGTTGAGCGATTTCTGGCGCGCGCTGACCAACGCCTACGAATACGACAACACCACGGCAGGCACGCGTGACAGCGAGTTCGGCAATCAACTCGCCGCCTTCACCAGCCGCTTCATTTTTCCCGGGCCCACGCCGTTCACCGTCTACTTCGAGTACGCCGGCGAAGACACCTCGTACGATACCGATTATCGACTGGGCAATGCGTCATTGTCCGCCGGCATCAGCTTCCCCAAGCTGTGGAACACGATCAACCTCACCTATGAGGTCTCCGAGTGGCAGAACGGCTGGTACGTGCACGGCATCTACCGCGACGGGCTGACCAATGGCGGCAACATCATCGGGCATTGGGGCGCCGACGCCAGGCTTCCCAACCACGGCGTCAATGCCCGCACCCGGATGCTGCAGATCGGCTGGGAGCCTCCCTTCGGCGGACTGCTGCAGCTGCGCGGCCGCCGGATCGTCAATGGCACGTACTCCGGTGTGTTGACCCGTGGCGTGGTCTACCAACCGGGCTATGACATCACGGCCAGCTACTCCCGCAGCTTCGCCGGGTTCACCGCCGGCGTGGAGATCATGAGCGGCGACGGCACCTTCGGCAGCGACAGCTACCACCGGATCGCCGGCTTCGTGCGCTTCGGCGACGAGTGGGCGAACGGCACGCCTTCGCTGTTCAGAGCCGAGCGCCCCGCGGGCGCGGAGCTGTTCGTGGACGCCGGTATCAACTCCAACCGGGTCCGGATCACGCTGGATGCCATTTCGGTCGACTCGGGCGTGAAGACCGCGCGCGAAACCGCGCCGCATTTTGCCATCGGCGCCCGGCGCGCCGTCTCCAAGCGCAACGACCTCGGCGCACGCATCGAGTACGACAGCATCGACGGCGCGGATCTATGGAGTGTGCGCGCGCTCGATTATCGCTATCGCTTCGACTCTCCCCTCGCGATCACGGCCTTCCTCGGCGCGTCGCGCTACAGCCAGGCCACGGCCGCTTTCGGCTACTACGGCGGCGTCGGCCTGCAGTGGCGCAATATCCTGCCGCGCGTCGATCTGGGCGTCGACGTGCGCTATGCGGACAAAGTCCAGCGCGACAAAATCGTGCCCGGCGAGGCGCCGCTGCGCATCCGTCCCGACGCGTTCTATGACATCTCGAGCTACTCGGTGTACCTGAGCTACAAGTGGTAGATGCGCCGCGGCACGCGAGAGTCCGGGCGGCGGTTCAACCGCGCCCGGACCAGTATGCGCGCGCATGCGTCATTCCCTCTGACTCTCCGCAATCCGCGCGATTGCTCGAGCGCAATGAAGCGCTGGTGGCAGTAGACCTACGGCGCCACTAGAACGAGTTCACCGCAGCCACCGCGATGGCCATGTTGTAGATGATGGTGGTCACGGACTGCCACACCGGCAGCAGCCGGACGCGTTCGGCGTCGAACGGCACGACGATGGTATCGCCCGGATGGATCGTCGCGTTGGCGCTGGTGCTGAACCAGGCGCTGCCGCCACCCGCGATCACGCTGCCGTCGGCCCTCACGATGTAGATGCGCTTCTTGTCGGCACGCTGGGTCGTACCACCGCTCATCTGGATGTAGTCGTTGCGCGTCAGGCTCGCGTCGTAGAGGTGCGAGGTGGGGCTTTGTACCTCGCCCATCACCGTGACCTCTTGCGTGAGGCGCGGGACGAGCAGGCGATCGCCGTTCTTGAGCATGACGTCGTGCTCACTGCCTGGAGGTGAGCTCAGGACGCGATTGAGATCGATGACGAGCCGGCCGACGGGCTCGGCATCCATGAGCTGTTGCATCAGCTGCTGGCCGACGCTCAGCGCCTGGAGCGCATCGCCGGTGCTCGACTGCGCGGTCATCAGGGCCACCTGCGCCATGTCGAGCTTCAGCCGCTCGATCAGGTCCTCGAGCTGCCGGCGCTCACGTTCCTTGAGCGACTCGCGCGTAAAGACCGTGCCTTCGACGAAGGCGAGATCCGTCAGCCCGCCGGCGCGCTCCACCACCGACCGCAGCGTCTCGCCGCGCCGGATGGGGTAACGCCCCGGGAAGCGCACCTCGCCCTGCACCTCCACGTACTCCTGCGACGCCCACAGCGGCAGCTCCTTGATCACCAGGAAATCGAAGGGCTGCAGCTCGATGTCCGCCTGCGGATCGCCCGCCATCGCCCGCGCGAGATCGATCTCGATGAGCTCGGTACGGCGGGATTGCCCGTCCTCGACGCTGTAGCGG
>QGUO01000085.1 GCA_003242495.1 Pseudomonadota bacterium
CCCTGCACGGTCTCGGGCGCCGCACCGGGATTGAACGCTGCTTCCTGCAGCGAACGTTCGATGCCGTTCTCGGCGGCCTGGAAGGCGTTCTGTCGATACTGGGTATTGCCGGCCATGACCAGTTCCAGGCTGGCGGTGTTCATGCCCGAGATCGCCAGCAGCGTCAGGACCAGCAGCAACAACATTCCCACCACCAGCGCGGCGCCGCGCTGTGAGCGGGGAGATCGGTACGGAGCGGGTGAGCTATGCATGGATCGGTTTCTCGACATCAGGTACCGAGTGCATTGCGGATCTGGATGGTGCGGGACACGAGCAGACGGCGGAAGCCGTCCTCGGGCTTGTACGCGGCCGTCTTGGTGCTGGCATCGTTCAGATCCGCAGTGATGCCGTTATCCTCGTCGCGTCCGCCGTACTCGTAGACCTTGTCGTCGGTGAAACCGACTTCCGGCGTCTCCGCGCGCACCAACAGCCAGATACGCACGGACACGACCTGTTCGCCGGCCTGGAGCTCGTCGGGATCGACGTAGCGTCGCGCCGTGCCGTTCAAGCCGCTGGGATCGACCCCGAACTGGATCTGCATGTCTTCCACCCCGGGGATGATCTCCACGTCCTCCAGGTCCGGGCCGGCGATCAACTGGTGACGGCGCAGCGCGGGCAGCCCCACCGCATGCTCCGAGTCGCGGCTCACGTAATAGCCGTTGACGATCAAGTCGTTGATCTGCCCCGCGCCTGGCGGCGGGGTGCAGGTGGAGGTATCGGATACGAGCTCGCCCGAGAGGCGGGTCGAGCAAATGCGCAGGCGGCCGGTCGCCGGGCCCGACGCAGGGGTGACCGCCGCGCGCCGGATCGTCAGCGTGTCCGCGGTCTCCACCGCGCCGTTGCCGAAGGCCGCACAGGCGAAGGTGTACGCGCCATCGGTGCCTTCGATGTTGTTCATGAGGTCGCTGGCGAAGGTGGCGCCGCATTTCGTCGGCGTGCCGGCCGGCGGCGGCGTCTGCCCGCCGATGGCGCCAGCGCCCTTGACCAGCCCCCAGTAGTTCGACATGCGGATGTCGGGCTCGAGCACGCTCAGCGCATAGCGCGCCGTTTCCTGCAGGCGCGCCGCAGTCTCGTTCACCTCGTACATGCCGCGACTGTCGACATATACCTTGGTCGCGCCGTAGATGAGCGCGGCGCCGATCGCGAGGGCCACCAGCAGCTCGATGAGACTCAGGCCCTGTGCGCGCGCGAACCGGCGCCGGGTTGCGTGACGCGACACGTTCATAGCTCCACTTCCATCTCGTAGAACAGGTCTTCGTCCTCGCCCGGCTCTTTCCAGGACACGGTGATGGTGTAACGGCGCATTCCGATGACCGGCGTGTTTTCGTCCACATCGACGGTGCCTGCGCCGGTGGGGCCGAGCGTCTGCTCGATCTGCTCTTGCCAGTAGTAGAGGTCGTGCGCCGCCATTTCCTGGGGCGAGCAATCCTTATCCTTGCCAATGCATTTTTCCGCCGGCTCGGGCGCGGCGCCGTTGATCTCGTAGGCCGTGCCGGCGAGGGGATTGGCGCGGATGCGATCGCCGAGGTCGCTCGCCAGGTTCACCGCCTGCATGCGTGAAATCGCGCTGCCGCTCGAGCGCAGCGTGGTGACATACAAGCTGGCGATGCCGAGCATCCCCACCCCGAGCACCACCAGCGCGACCAGCGCCTCGACCATGCTGAAGCCGCGCGCGCTTGCCGCAGCCGGGATTCGCTTCATTCGTCGTGTCATGGACAGGCCCCCGTGCCGCCGGCGCCGTTCATGGCGGTGTTCACGTCCTCGACCGTCTTCGAGACCCGAGTCCGCCCGGTGGGGCCGATGAACACGGCGCGGGCCGTGGAGGAGGCCCCGACCTGCTGATTGCCGCGGCGGTCGCACAGCACGATGCGGCTCGTGGGAGTGGGGCCGGGGGTGGGGTTGGCGAAGCCGGTGGCAGCGTAGCTGATGATGCTGTCATTGCTGTGGACGACGAACACGCCGTCGGGGACGCGTTGCCCATCGAGGATCTCCTCGCCGGCATCACGTGCCCAGTTGTTGTTGTCGTCCCGGAAAACGATCCAGCCGGTGAAGTCGCCGCCGCTGCAGGTGGCCGCGTCGTCCTCGGGATCGTCCGCGGCGCAGATCGCAACCACCTGCTGCAGCTTGATGGCTTCCGAGCGGGCCAGCTGCACCGAGCGCAGCAGATCGTTCGCCGCGGAGGTCAGACGGTTGTTGCGCAGGAAGTCGCGCATGTTCGGTACGGCCACGGCGGCCAGCACGGCCGCCACGGCCAGCGTGATCATGAGCTCGAGCAGTGTGAAGCCGCGCGCTGCGCGCGGCGCGAGCGGTCTGGGGGTACTTTTCATGGCCGCGGAATATAGGCAGCGGCGATGACGACTGCAGCCGCTTCCGACCAGCGGCAGGGCAGGGAGGACGAGCGGCACCCTAGGGAGAGATTCTGTCAAATCGATGGGCCATACAGCGTGCCGCAAGCGCTCGGGCGGTGCACGGTGCAGGTCTAGCACGGCGCGAGGTCGCCGGCGGTGCGCATTTATGGCCGAAATGCCGGATATCCGACCGCTCCGTAGTTGGCTACGGATCTAGTATGGCGCTTGGCGAGCAAAGGAATGCGCGCCGCACCCGACGGAGCTGCCGACGCCTGGGTGCGCTCGGGCGGTACCCCGCCCGAGTTCCACCCCGGGGGAAAGCCATGGACGGCCTTCTTCCGGGGATCCGGCGGCATCGATGCCGACCTCACGGGCTGCCGAGGCATCGGCCGCACGGCGCCGGATGGCCGGGTATGGTCGCGCGCCGGATACACCCACGGGCGTTCGCCACGACTTTGCCAGCGCAACCCCCCCTGGTGCAGTATCGGCCTGCGGCGCCGTGCCCATCCGGCCGGCGCACACGCGCACCCATATAACGAGAGCAGAGGGCGGTCGCATGGCAGATTCACCAGGGGGAATGTCTCGAGATCCACGCCGTGGCTTTGCCGGCCCCTTGCGCTTCGAGGCCAACATCGAGGACTGCGAGGTGGTGGGCAAGATTCCCGAGGAGCTCGACGGCGCGTTCTATCGCGTGGGCGCGGAATGGAACCGCCCGCCCATGTTCGCCGATGACGGCATCCTCAACGCGGACGGTTACGTCAGCATGTTCCGTTTCCGCCGGGGCAAGGTGGACTACCGCGGCAAGTGGGTGAAGACCGAGCGCTTCCTCAAGGAGCGCGCGGCCGGTCGTGCGCTCTACGGCTACTACCGCAATCCGTACACCGACGACCCGAGCGTGCGCGATCCCGACAATCCCGCCGCACGCACGGTGTCCAACACCGCCACGCTGGTACATGCCGGCAAACTGTTCACCCTGAAGGAAGACGGGCTGCCGTATCGCATCGATCCGGTCACGCTCGACACGCATGGCACCTGGGATTTCGAGGGCGGCTGGAAAAGCCAGACGTTCACCGCGCATCCCAAGATCGACCCGCTCACCGGCGAGATGGTGGCGTTCGGTTACGAGGCGACCGGTCTGGCCAGCGACGACCTGTGGATCTATACCATCGACCCGTCCGGGCGAGTACGCAACGAAATCCGCATCAAGGTCCCGTACGTGAGCGTGGTGCACGACATGGCGCTCACGCATCGGCACGTGGTGCTGCCCTTCGGCGGGTACGTCACCAGCCTGGAGCGTCTCGAGGCGGGCAAGATCCACTGGGGCTGGGATGCCAGCAAGCCGAGCTACATCGGCGTGCTGCCACGGGAGGGTTCCGCCAAGGACGTGCGCTGGTTCAAGGGGCCGGAGCGTTGCATGATGCACACGTTCAATGCCTACTCCGAGGGCAACAAGGTCATCCTGTACGCGCCGTTCTACGATTCGAACTTTTTTCCCTTTTTTCCGCCGGTCGACGGCTCGCCGTGGCAGCCCGAGAAGGCACGCGCCTTCATCCGCAAGATCACGCTGGACCTGGACTCGCCCAGCGACCATTACCAGGAGGAGATCCTCTGGCCCATGGAGGTCTCGGATCTCGGCAAGGTCGACCCGCGCGTGCTGACGCTCGATTCACGTTATCTGTACACCGGCTACTTCGATCCCGAGCGCCCCTTCGATCGCGATCTGATCGTGGGCACGCCGCCGGCGCGGGTCACCAACTGTTATGGACGCTTCGACGTGAAGACCGGCAAGATCGACACGTACTTTGCGGGGCCGGTGCACAGCCTGCAGGAATGCACGTTCATTCCGGTCGGACGAGGCGAGGAGGGCAGGGGCTATCTCATCGGGGTGGCCTCGAATCTCGCCGAATTGCGCTCCGAGCTGGTGATCGCCGATGCGCAGCGACTGGCCGAGGGGGATATCGCGCGGGTCTTGTTGCCCTTCCGAATCAGCGCCCAGGTACACGGCATGTGGGCCGAAGCCAGTGAGCTCGACCTGAGCTGAGCGCGGTGCCTGGCGCGTTCGGCGCCGCTGACGTCGCATCGCTGACTCACGTGCCGGCCTGCACGCGCAGGGGGGCGGCCGCGGCCGTCCGGTGCGTCGTCGGAATGCGCGCACCGGCCCGCTGCCGGGGCCGTCCGCGGGGCCTTGCGGAACCTCGGCGCGCACGCTGCATTGAATTCTCAATCGATGCAGCCGAAGGTGAGCGCGATGGAACCCCCACAGGATCCGACGACATCGGGGCCCTCGTCCGACTGGGGCCGGACCGGCGACACCCCACCCCCGTCGCGGTCGGCCCAGCGGACACGGGAAGGCACCGGGCACAAGGAGCGCACGCGCGAGGCCGGCAGGGAGCAGAAGCAGGGGGCGCGCGAGGCGGGCAGCGAGCCGATGGAGCGCACGCGCGAGGCGGTCGGCGAACGCGTCGAACGGGCGCGTGAGACGGGCGGTGAGCACATGGAGCGGGCGCGCGAATTCGGCAAGGAACGGCTGGAAGCCGGCAAGTCGGCGGCCTCCGAACGGACGTCGGCGCTGGCCGGCGCCATCGGCGAGGCTGGTGCGGAGCTCGGACGCCAGGGCGAGCAGCGGCTCGGCACCTACGCGGCCGACCTGGCCGCCACGCTCGACAGGCTCGCGGGCAAATTGCGCCATCGCAGCGTGGATGATTTTACCACCGAGGTCCAGGAGCTGGCGCGACGCAATCCAGCCCTGTTTCTGGCCGGCAGCGTCGGCATCGGTTTCGCGGTGGCCCGCCTGCTCAAGGCGTCGGCGTCCCGCGCGCACGATGCGGATACCCGCGAGGCGCAGCTCGGCGGACGCGGCACCCTCTCCGAGGGGCGTGAGGAGCCGCATGACGTGGGCACCGGGACCGAGACCACAGGGCTCAGCCCGTCCGCGTTCGCGCAGCCCGACGGTCCGCAGACCGCCACGCTCGAGTCGCCCGGTAGCAGTCCAACACAGGAGCGCTGACCATGGCCGCCCAACCCGACTTCCGCGGACCGACGCCCGCTTACGAGGACAGTTTCGGCGGGCTGATCAGCCGTCTGCTGCATGATGTGACGTCGTTGATGCGCAACGAAATGGCGCTGGCGCGCATGGAGCTCAGTGAAGCGGCGGCCGGGACCAAGCGCGGCGTGGCAGGTGTGGCCGCCGGCGGTGCCATCGCGTTCGCCGGATTCCTGGCGCTGCTCGCCTCGGCCATCCTGGCGCTCGCTCAGGTGATGGAACCCTGGCTGGCGGCGCTCATCGTCGGTGCCGTGGTCACCATCGTCGGGCTGATCATGCTCATGGCGGCGCGCAAGAACCTTTCGGCGGATGCGTTCCGGATGGAACGCACGCAGCGCGGATTGCGCAAAGATGCGCATATCGCCATGGCGAGGAGAAGGCTATGAACGCGTCCACTACGCCGAACGCTTCCACGACCCCGGTGGAACGTGCCGCCCGGGAACACCGAGCGGTCCAGCAGGAAACCGCCAAGGTCGATCCGCGCGGCATCGAGCGTGAGAACGAGGCCCTGCGCGACGACATGGGCCGTACGCTCGAGGCGCTCGAGCGCAGGTTCTCGCCGGGTCAGTTGCTCGATCGCATGCTGGGCCTGGTCAAGGAGCATGGCGGCGAGACCGCGAGCAATCTCGGTGAGTCGGTGAAGCGCAACCCCATGCCCGCGTTGCTGAGCGCGGTGGGCATCGCCTGGATGATGACCTCCCTGGGCCGCAGCGGACCGGGCCCCCACACCGGCGAGGTGCGCTCGCGGCTGGGCGAGAAGTGGCGCGAGATGCGAGGCCGGGCGGGGGCACATGCCTCCGACACCCAGGGGCGCGTCAGCGAACATGTTTCCGCAGCCGGCGCTCGGATGCATGGCGCGACCGATGCGCTCAAGGGCCGGGCGCGTGGCACGGCACACGCAGCGGCGGCCCGCGGGCGGGACGCGCGTGCATCGTTCGATACCATGCTCCACGAGCAGCCGCTGACCTTGGGCGCCATCGGCCTGGCGTTGGGTGCGGTGCTGGGCAGCATGCTGCCGGCCACCCGGCAGGAGGACGAGGCGTTCGGCGAGACCCGTGACCGGGCTCTGGAGCGCCTGCGGGCCGAGGGCGAGCAGCACATCGAGCACGCCCGGGAGACCACGGAGCGAACCGCGGACGAGGTGCGCGCCGGGGCGGAGCGCGAGCAGCCCACCACACATTGAATCGGCCGCCCACGACGCATGGAGACGCATTGAATAGAGGGCGACCCGGCTTGCTGACTGGGTCGGGCGCACCTTCCGGATGGAGGAGGTCCATAGACCGCCACCTCTGCCGGCGCGTCCGCGCCCACCACGTCGGCCTTCAGGGTCGGTGCGCGCGGGCGAGATAGGCGTGGGATTGCATCTCTGTGAGACGGCTGCGGGTACGCTCGAACTCGAAGACCAGCCGGGTGCCTGCGTAAAGCCCGGCGACCGGCGCGTATGCCGAGGCGATGAGCTTCACTCCACGATCGTAGAATTCGTCGACCAGCGCAATGAAGCGCCGCGCGGGATTCTCGTGTTGCTCAGTCAAGAGCGGAATGTCGCTCAGTAACACCGTGTGATAACAGCGCGCGAGCTCGATGTAATCTTCCTGGCTGCGCGGGCCCGCGCACAAGGTCGCGAAATCGAACCAGGCGATGCCGGTGTCTTCGCGCAGTGCCCGCAGGGTGCGGTGATTGATGGTGAGGGTCACATTCTGCTTGCCGGGGGTGCCGGCGAGCTCGGTGAACAGGCGCTCGAGTCGCGCGTTCGTATCAGGCTTGGCCGCATCGAACCAGGTCGGCGCGCGTTCGAGCCTGCGCAAGCGGTAGTCGGCGCCGTCCTCGATGTGCACCACCTCGGTGTGGGTCTCGAGCAGATGGATGGCGGGCAGGAAGCGCGCGCGCTGCAGCCCGTCCTTGTACAGCTGCGCTGGGGGGATGTTGGAGGTGGCGACCAGCGTCACGCCGCGGGCGAACAGGCCGCGCAGCAAGTTGCCGAGCAGCATGGCATCCGCGATGTCGTTCACGAAGAACTCATCGAAGCACAGCACGCGGGTCTGACGCGCAATGCGCTCGGCAACCGCCTCGAGCGGGTCGGCGCGCTCACGGTGCAACTTGAGCTGCTCGTGCACGAACTGCATGAACCGATGGAAGTGACTGCGTTGCTTTTCTTGCAGGGGCAGGCTGTGGAAGAACAGGTCCATGAGCCAGGTCTTGCCGCGGCCCACGCCGCCCCAGAGATACAGGCCGCGCACCGGCGCGTGCCGGCGGCGCTGGCCGAGCAGCCGGCTGACGAGGCCGCCGGTGCGCGGCCTCGCGGCGAGCAGACGCTCGCGCAGATCGTCGAGCAGCGCGACGATGCGCGCCTGGGCGGGATCGTGCTCGTACCCGAGGCGGGCGCATTCCTGCTCGTAACGGGCGCGCACGGTACCGGGTGTTTCGTTCACGGTCGGGTGAGTCACGGCGCCGGACGTCCCGCGCGCAGTCGCCGGCGCGGCTTCACAGGTTCTGGTAGTTCGGTCCCGAGCCGCCTTCGGGGGGCGTCCAGGTGATGATCTCGTATGGATCCTTGATGTCGCAGGCCTTGCAATGCACGCAGTTGGCGGCGTTGATCTGCAGACGGCGCCCGCCGGCCCCGTCGTCGACCATCTCGTAGACGCCCGCGGGACAAAAGTTCTCGCAGGGGTTGCCGTATTCCTGAGTGCAGCGCTCCACGCAGATCGAGGTGTCGTGCACCTTGAGGTGCACGGGCTGGGACTCGTCGTGAACGTTGCCGGCGAAGAACACCGATGCCGCGCGATCGCGCGGCGGCAGGGTGCGCGTCGTCCAGCCGCGGTCCGGGGAGGCATACTCGTCGAGACGCGCGAGCGCGGACCAGTCCGCGGTGTTCTCGAGCGTCCAGGGCGTGCGGCCCTTGAGCAGGGCTTCCAGGCCCGCGTTGAGCATGCCCAGGTACAGACCGCGCTTGAAGCCGGGCTTGAAGTTGCGCACCTGGTGCAGCTCGCGATGGCCCACGGACGCGCGCCAGCGGGCGTCGTAGCCCGTGCTCGTGCCGGTCTCCGCAAGATGCTCGGCGGCGAGGGCGCCGGAGCGGATGGCCTGGTGGATGCCCTTGATCTTGAACACGTTGAGCGTCCCGCCCGCGTCGCCGATCAACAGCGCGCCCGGCATCTCGAGCTTGGGCAGGGACTGGTAGCCTCCGGCCGCAATGGCGCGCGCCCCGGCCGCCAGAATCTCGCCGCCTTCGAGCAGTGGCTTGACCTCGGGATGATGCTTGAACTGCTGGAAGGCCTCGAAGGGCTTCAGGCGCGGATCGCGATAATTGAGCCCCACGACATAGCCGACGTACACGCGATCGTCATCCAGGTGATACAGGAAGCTGCCGCCGTAGGTCTGGGCATCGAGCGGCCAGCCGAAGGTGTGCTCGATGCGCCCGGGCTGCACGCGGCCGGGCGGCAGCTGCCAGAGCTCCTTGTAGCCCAGGCCGAAAGTCTGCGGATCGGCGCCGGCGCCCAGCCCGAAGCGCTCGATGAGCTGCTTGGAGATCGAGCCGCGGCAGCCTTCGGCGAGCACCGTGGTCGGCGCGTGGATTTCCACACCGGGCGTGTAGTTCGGGCCGGGCGTGCCGTCGCGGGTGAGGCCCATGTCGCCGATGCGCACGCCCTTGACGGCACCGGCGGCATCGAACAGCGCTTCGGCGGCGGCGAACCCCGCGAACACGTCCACCCCCAACGCCTCGGCCTGCTGCGCGAGCCAGGGGGTGAGCTGTCCGAGCGAGACGATGAAATTGCCATGGTTGTACAGGGGGGTGAGTCTCACGGCCCACCCGGGCACGCGGATGGAGCCGGTGCGCGTCATCAGGCGCACCACGTCTTCGCCGGCCGGGACCTTCATGCCCGGATACTCGGTGCGCCAGCTGGGCAACAGTGCATCGAGCGGGCCGGGCTCGAGGACGGCGCCCGACAGGGAATGAGCCCCCACGGACGAGGCCTTTTCGAGCACGCAGACATTGCGCTCGGGGGCGAGCTGTTTCAGGCGAATGGCGCACGCCAGGCCGGCCGGGCCGGCGCCGACGATCACCACGTCATATTCCATTACTTCACGTTCGGTCATGTTCACTCATGTTCGGTCGATGTTGCGGCTCCCGTGCCAGAAACCTGGAGCCTGCGCTCAGCGCAGCGGCGTGAGCTGCTCGACGCTGTCGAGCTGCGGGCGGACGGTCTCGAGATCGCCGACGATCACCACGGACATCCGTGCCGGATCGAGATGCCGGCGTGCCGCGTCGGTGACCTGGGCGGGGGTTACGGCGTACATGCGCTCCAGGTACGTCGTCAGCCAGTCGTGTGGCAGCCCGTGCAGGTTCATGTATGCAAACTGGGAAATCAACCCGCCGCGGCTGGCGTTGGAGAGCACGAACACCCCGTTGCGATAGTTCTTCGCGGCCGTGAGCTCCTGCTCGGGCGGTTCCTCGGTACGCAGGCGCTCGATCTCCTTGAAGATCTCCGTGAGCGCGGCGCCGGTGTGCGCGCTGGTCACATCGGCGTTCTCGCTCCAGGCCGTGACACCCACGCGCGGTGTGAGCAGGCTGCCGGGGGAGTACGCCCAGCCCTTGGTCTCGCGCAGGTTCATGGTGATGCGCGAGGTCAGCGAGCCGCCGAGCACGGTGTTGGCGACCGACAGCGGCATGAAATCCGGCTGGGTGGGATCGATGACGCGCAGTCCCACGCGCAGCGTCGATTGGGGGGCGCCGGCCCGCTCGATGAGCTCCAGGCGTGGCTCGCCGGGCGGCGGGGGCGGCATCACCAGCGGATCGGGTCCGCGTCGCCAGTGGCCGAGCGCCTCGCGCACGGCGGCTTCGACGGCCGCGCGGTCGAACTGGCCGGCGACATACACGTGCGTGCGCGCCGCCCCGAAGTTCTCCTCGTAGAAACTGCGCACATCCTCGATGGTGTAGGCGCGCAGCTGCTCGGGGGTCGGGAAGGTGCGGCCGTACGGATGATCGGGATACAGCAGGGCGGCGAAGGCCGCGCCCGCCAGGGCCTGCGGCTGGGTGAGCGCCACGCTGAGGTTGCGCAGGTAATTCTGGCGAATGCGCTCGAGCTCGCTTTCCGGCAGGGTGGGGCGGGTCAGGATGTCCGCGAGCAGCTCGACGGCGTCGGGGCCGTATTCGCTGAGCACATCGAGCGCGAGCGTCGTCTCGTCCGAGCCGGCGCCGATGCTCACTTGTCCGCCCATGAGTGCGGCGCTCGTCGCGATCTGCTCGGCCGTGCGCGACTCAGTGCCTTCCTTGAGCAGATCCGCGGTGAGGCTGGGCAGCCAGACGCGCTCGCCCGCGTTCAGGCCGCCGGCGCGCACATTGATGACGAGGGTGACTTTGGGGACGGC
>QGUO01000508.1 GCA_003242495.1 Pseudomonadota bacterium
CCGTGGCGCCGAACAGCACGGTTTCCTGCGGCACCAGGCCGATCCGTGTGCGCACGTCCTGCGGATGGGCGCGGGCGATGTCGACGCCGTCCACGAGAATGCGACCGCTGGCCGGATCGTAGAAGCGCAGCAGGAGCTGGAAGGTGGTGCTCTTGCCCGCCCCGGAGGGGCCGACCAGCGCAACGTTCTCGCCGGGTGCGATCTCGAGCGCGAAGCGGTCGAGCGCCAGTGTGTCGGGCCGCGAGGGATAGCGGAACGAGACGTCCTCGAAGCGGATCTGTCCGCGCGGCGGGCTCGGCAGCGGCAGCGGGTCGGGCGGCGCGACGATGGTCGGCTCGGCCTGGCGCAGCTCGATCAGCCGCTCCATCGCCCCGGCGGCGCGTTGCACCTCGCCCCACATCTCGCTGAGCGAGGCGGCGGAGATCGCCACGTACACGGCGTAGATCAGGAACTGGCTGAGCTCGCCGGCAGTCATCTCGTCCGCCAGCACGCGGTGTGCACCCTGCCAGAGCACGAAGGTGATCGCGCCGAAGATCATCATGGTGCCGACGGCGGTGAGCAGCGCGCGCAGGCGCGTGCGCTGGACCGCCGTCACGAACGAATCCTCGACCGCGCGGCTGTAACGCCGGCTGTGCAGCGCCTCGAGCGTGAAGGCCTGCACGGTCTGGATGGCGTTCAAGGTCTCGCCGGCCAGGCCGCTGGTGTCGGCAATACGATCCTGGGAAAGCCGCGACAGCCGGCGCAGGCGCCGGCCGATCACGATCAGCGGCACGATCACCAGCGGAATGAGCAACAGGATCATGCCGGCCAGCGACGGGCTGGTGGCCACCAGCAGGATCAGCGAGCCCGCCAGCTGGATCGCCGAGCGCAGGGTGATCGACAGGTTCACGCCGGCGATCGACTGCACCAGCGTCGTGTCCGTGGTCAGGCGCGAGAGCACCTCACCGGTGCGCGTGACCTCGAAGAAGGTCGGGTCCATGCGAATGACCCGCCGGTAGATGTCGGAGCGCAGGTCGGCCACCACGCGCTCGCCCAGCCAGGTCACGAGATAGAAGCGCAGCGCGGCGAAAATGCCGAACACCGCGGCCGCTCCCAGGAAGGCGGCAAAGTACAGGTTGAGTGTCTCGCGATCGCCTGCCGCCATGCCCTGGTCGATGACGTCGCGAAAGGCCAGCGGCAGGACCAGCATGGCGCCCGAGGCGATCAGCAGGGCGCCCAGCGCCAGGACGAGGGTGCCCTGGTAGGGGCGGAGGTAGGGCCACAGCGCACGCAGCGGCTTCAGCGAGCGGCCTTTCGGGCGATCGGGAAGGACGGCCATCTCACGCCTCGCCCGACTGAAAAATGTTGCTTAAAATCATCTATTTACCTTCAATTCGCAACGCCGCGGGCAGCGCCCATAACGTCGCTGCATCATGACAGAACGAAACGGTCTTTTTCTGGTTATGAGCCGGTGGCCTACAGTTCGCCTCCGACCGCCGCAAATGTCTGCCTACACGGGTTTGAAGTCGTAATAACATGAGCGCCGAGCAGCTATCGCCCCGACTCGAATCACTGGTCCAGGACTCGCGCGCAGCGCTGGAGCGCGCCGTAAGCGAGTACGGTGACGTGGTTTACTCCAACAGCCTGGGCGCCGAGGCCATGGTGCTCACCGATCTCATCTGCACCTATGTGCCGGAAATCGAGATGTTCACGCTCGATACCGGCCGGCTGCCCGACGAGACGCTGGCCTTGCTCGATCGCGTGGAGCGCCGCTATCAGCGCCGCATCCGGGTGTACTACCCGGACGCGAAGTCTATCGAGAGTTACGTGAGTGACAACGGCATCAACGGATTTTATCTCGGCATCGAGGAGCGGCAGCAGTGCTGCCACATCCGCAAGGTCGAGCCGTTCAAGCGCGCCGTGGCCGGCCGCAAGGCCTGGGTGACCGGGGTGCGCCGCGAGCAGTCTGCCGAGCGCGCGCTGGGCGAGACTTTTTCCTGGGACGAGCGTTACGGTCTGTGGAAGGTGAGCCCGTTGCTGGAGTGGACCGACGAGGACGTCTGGGCCTACATCAACGCGCGCAACCTGCCGTACAACGCCCTGCACGACAAGGGCTATCCGAGCATCGGCTGCGCGCCGTGCACGCGCGCCGTGGAGCCGGGCGCCGATCCGCGCTCGGGCCGCTGGTGGTGGGAGAATCCGGAATCGCGTGAATGCGGCCTGCAGCCGCGCCGTCGGGTGATCCCGCTCAAGGTCGAGCCGCGCCGCGCGGCCGGACAGTAGCGAGCGTCGGTGGCAGCCGGCGGGCGCGCGACGCCCGACCGGCGCCTCCGGTCGTTGACCGACACTTGGGGGATTCCCCGTGGAGTATCTGCCGATCTTCTTGCGACTCGCCGGCGAGTCGGCGCTGGTGGTCGGCGGCGGCGAGGTGGCGGCACGCAAAGTCGCCTTGCTGGTGCGCGCAGGTGCGCGCGTCACGGTGGTGGCGCCGCAGCTGAGCCCGGCCCTTGCCGAACGCGCCGCCCGGGGTGAGCTGCATCACGTGGCCGCCGAGTTTCAGCCCGAGCACCTCGATGGCATGCGCCTGGTCGTGGCGGCCACCCACAAGCGCTCGATCAACGCCTGGGTGGCGCATCAGGCCGAGCGCCGCAATGTGCCGGTGAACGTGGTCGACGATCGCGAGCTGTCGCGCTTCATCATGCCGGCCATCGTCGATCGCTCGCCAGTGGTG
>QGUO01000086.1 GCA_003242495.1 Pseudomonadota bacterium
GTCTGGCGCTCGCCCGGGGCAACATCGAGACCCCCCACCCCTCCGGCCTGTTTCGCGCCTGGGCGCACCTGCATCCGCCGATGCAATGCATCGTCTGGCCGCGTCCCTGCGCCCGCGGCCTGCCCCCGCCGCCCACCGAGACCGACACCGGGGGCGCCCAGGACTCCCTGCGTGGCGAGGAGGACTTCGCCGGCCTGCGCAGCTTTCATCGCGGCGATTCGCCGCGGCGCATCGCCTGGAAGGCCTATGCACGGGGCCAGGGGCTCATGGTCAAGGTCTACGCCGGCACGGCCGTCACGTCGCACCGCTTCGACTGGCAGGCCCTGCCCCACCTCGAGCCCGAGGCGCGCCTCGCACAGCTGTGCCGCTGGATCGAGGACGCGCATGCCGGCGGCCATGCCTTCGGGCTGACACTGCCGGGGGTGAAGATCGCGCCCGACATCGGGCCGGCCCATCGGCACCGATGTTTGACGGCGCTCGCCTTGTTCGAGCCGGGCGAGGTCGCATGAGCGCCGCGGCAGGCAGGACCATGGACCCGGGCGGGCAATTCTCGCAGCAGCTGCGCTGGGTGCTCGGCGGCGTGGCGCTCGCCACCGTCCCCCACGCACCGCACCTGCCCGGGTGGATCCTGCTGATCGTCGCGGCCTGCGGCGCCTGGCGCCTGGCCGTCGACCGGCTCGGCTGGCGCCTGCCGCCGCGGCCGCTGCGCATCGTGGTGGCGTTCCTCGCGCTGCTGGGCGTCCTGTTCTCCTACCGCACCCTCAACGGCCTGGACGCCGGCACCGCGCTGCTGGTGCTGATGGCCGGGGTGAAGCTGCTCGAGACGCGCACCGCGCGCGACCTCACCATCCTGGTGTTCCTGGCGTATTTCCTGGTCTTCGCCGGCTTTCTCTACGACCAGGCGCTGTTGCAGCTGCCGTACATGCTGCTCACGGCGTGGGTGCTCACCGCCACGCTCATGCGGGTGCACCAGAGCGGCGGGTCGATGACCATGCGCGCTGCCCTCGGGCAGACCGGTCGCATGTTGCTCATGGGCGTGCCGCTCGCGGCGCTGCTGTTCGTCTTCTTTCCGCGGTTGCCGGGCCAATTCTGGGCCCTGCCGGCGCGTGCCTCGGCCACCACCGGACTGACCGAAGAGATGTCGCCCGGCGACGTCTCGGAGCTCAGCATCTCGAGCGCCATCGCCTTTCGCGTCAAGTTCGAAGGCGCGCTGCCGCCGCCCGCGGAGCGCTATTGGCGCGGACCGGTGCTGCATGATTTCGATGGCCGCACCTGGCGGCTGCGCCCGATGGCCTACCCGGAGCAGTCCGTGCGTCCCATGGGTCCGAGCTATCGCTACCGCGTGACCATCGAGCCGCATCAGCGCCACTGGGTCTTCCCGCTCGATCTGGTCACCGGCTGGACCCACCCGCGCCTGCGCCGTACGCACGATCACCAGTTGCTCACGCCGCTCAACCGCCCGATCAGCACGGTCAGCTCGTTCGAGCTCGAGTCGAGCACCGCGTACCGGATCGAGGGACCGTTGCCGGTGACGCTCGCCCGTGCGGACACCCGTCTGCCCGAAGGTCGTAACCCGCGGGCGAACGCGCTGGCGCGTGAGCTGCGCGCACGCGCCGGCAGCGACGCGGCCTTCGTCGACGCCGTCCTCGAGATGTTTCGCCGCGAAGCGTTCTATTACACGCTCGAGCCGCCGCGGCTCGAAGCCGATTCGGTGGACGATTTCCTGTTCAACACCCGGCGCGGCTTTTGCGAGCATTTCGCCTCGGCGTTCACCGCCCTGGCGCGCGCCGCGGGCATTCCCGCGCGGGTGGTGACCGGCTACCAGGGCGGCGAATACAACCCCCTCGGTGACTACCTCATCGTGCGCCAGTCCGACGCACATGCCTGGTCGGAGGTGTGGCTCGAGGGGCGCGGCTGGGTGCGCGTCGACCCCACTGCCGCGGTCGCGCCGGAGCGTATCGAGCGCGGTCTCGACGCCGCCATCGCCGAGAACGAGCCGCTGCCGGGTCGTCTGCTGCGGCGCAATAGCACGCTGTCGCAAATCCGCCTGGCCTGGGATGCGATCAACACCTTCTGGCAAGGACAGATCGTGGAATTCGGCCTCGTCCAGCAGCGTTCGCTGCTCGCGCGCCTGGGCGTGGACGACGCCGGGTGGAAGGCGCTCGGCGCCGCCATCGGCCTGACGCTGGCTGCGTTCTTCCTCGTGCTGTTCGCCTGGCTCGCCTGGCGTTTCCGGCCGCGGGATCGCGACCCGGTGAAACAGGCGTACGACGTGCTCTGTCGACGGCTGGCGCGTCGCAACCTCGCACGTCGGCCCGGCGAAGGTCCCAGCGATTATCTGCAACGCATCGCCCGCGCACGTCCGGAGCTGGCGCGCGAGCTCGAGGCCATCCGCGCGCTGTACATTTCGCTGCGATATCACCCTGCGCCGTTGACGTCCGAGCTCGGTCGCCTCAAGCACCTGGTCAACCAGCTACGGGCGTAGCGCAGCGTCGGGCAGTTTCGATCCGTGGACCTTCCCTTCTTCCTCCTGTTGCTCGTCGTCGTGGCCACGCTCGCCTGGTTCGTCGGCGCGCCCATGCTCAGGCAGCGCCGCCGCGCGGCGCGCAGCCGCAAAGCGCTGCCCCAGGAATGGCGCGACTGGCTCGAGCGCGACATGACCATCTACCGCCGCCTGCCCGCCGAGCTGCGCGAGCGCCTGCATGCCGTCATACGCGTGTTCATCGACGAGAAGCGCTTCGTGGGCTGCAACGGCCTGGAGGTCACCGATCACATGCGCGTCCTGGTCGCGGCGTACGCCGGCCTGCTGGTGCTCAACCGTCCCGGCGTGCCGGATCGCCAGCTGTACGATGACCTGTACGCCATCCTGATCTACCCGGGCGCCTTCGTCGTGCCCGAATCCCACCACGACGAAACCGGCCTGGTCACCGAGGGCGAGCGTGTGCTGTCGGGACAGACCTGGGACTCACGGCGCATCATTCTCTCCTGGGAGGACATCGAGCTCGCGCGGGACGAAGACCACAACGTGGTGCTGCACGAGTTCGCGCACTACCTCGACATGGAGGACGAGACCATGGATGGCGCACCGGGTCTCGGCAGCGAGGAGGCCTACGAAGCCTGGTCCGAGATCTTCTGGGAGGAATACGAGCGCCTGCAGGACGACGTCGATGCGGGCCGCCCGACCCTGCTCGATCCCTACGCCGCGACCGAGCCCGCCGAGTTCTTCGCCGTGGCCACCGAGTCGTTCTTCATTCACTCACGCGAGCTGGCGGCACGCCATCCCGGACTGTACGAGCAGCTGCGGCGCTATTACCGGCTCGATCCGGCGAGCTGGGAGGCGTAGCCGGACGAGCTGATGGCGCACCACGCACCCGTGCCTCGCGCCGTCTAGCCGGCCGCCGACACCTCGGCAGGCCGGCCGGCACGAGACGACGCGCGCGTGGAGATCACCAGCATGATGGCGCCGCCCACGAACAGCACCACGATGGACAGGATGGCGAGGCGCGAGCTGTCGCTCAACAGCGCGGTCGCGCCCATCAGGAAGGGCCCGAGCACCGCGGCGAACTTGCTCATCATGTTGTAGAAACCGAAAAACTCACCGGCGCGGTCGGGCGGAATGAGCCGGCCGTAGTACGAGCGGCTCAGGCTCTGGATGCCGCCCTGCACGCAACCGATCGCCGCCGCCATCACGAAGAATTCCAACGCCGAATCGAGCACCGTGGCGTAGAACGTGACCGCGGCATACACGCCGATGCACACGTAGATGCCGACCAGGGGACTGATGCGCTGCCCGAGCCAGCCGAACGCCAGCGCCGCCGGGAAGCCGATGAACTGCACCAGCAGAATGGCCTGGATCAAGCTCGCGGTGGGCAGCCCGATGGCCAGGCCGTAGTCGACCGACATCTTCTGGATGGTGTTCACCCCGTCGATATACATCCAGTAGGCGAGCAGGAAGAACAGCACGGCCCGATAGCGGCGCACTTCGCGGAAGGTGTTGATCAGCTCACCGAAGCTCTCGCGCACCAGGTTCGCGGAGCGGCCGCGGCGCTCCGCGCCACGCTCGCGCACGAACAGGAAGATGGGCACGGCGAACAGCGCCCACCAGACGGCCACGGTGAGGAACGACACCCGCACTGCGGCCGTGGCATCGGCGAGACCGAAGAAGCCCGGATCGAGCGTCATCCAGACATTGACCGCCAGCAGCACGCCCCCGCCCAGATAGCCGACGGCATAGCCCAGGCCCGACACGCTGTCGAGCCTGTCCTTGGGCGCCACATCGAGCAGCAGCGAGTCATAGAAAATCGTGCCACCCCAGAAGCCGATGGACGCCACCGCGAAGCACAGCGCCGCCCATTGCCACTGGCCCTGCGCCACCAGGCTGAGCGCCGCCGTGGCGACGACGCCGAGCACCGTGAACCCCAACAGGAAACGCAACCGCGCCCCGCCGCGATCGCCCAGCGCACCGAGCAGGGGGGCGAGCACCGCGAGCACGAAGCTCGCCGCGCCGTTCACCATGCCCAGCCAGAACGTGCTCTCGGTGGCCGGCACGCCCGCGCTCCAGTATTCCTTGAAGAACACCGGGAAGAACACCACCATGACCGTGGTCGCGTACGCGGAGTTGGCCCAGTCGTACAGCGCCCAGGCAACGACGGGTTTTTTCTGCATGGGCTGCTTCTGCATGGCGGATCTCCTCCCCCCGCGATCGTACTCTCGTCTGCGGGTCAGCGCGCTGCGCGCATCATGGTCGCCGTCCGGGGCCCGTCGTTCGACGCAGCGGCCGGCGCCCGGAACACCGCGGGACGCCAACGGCCCACGCCTGGGTTCCGTGCCCGACGCGCCCTGAGGTCGTCAGGCCAGGTGAGCGGACCCGGCCACCCTCCTCATGCCGCCTCGGCCTCGGCGAGCTGCTCGCGCGTCTCGCGAAACTCGAGATCCGGCCAGCGCTCGAGCGTGAGCTGCAGGTTGACGCGCGTGGGCGCGAGATACACCAGTGCGCCCGAGTGGTCGATGGCGAGGTTCTCGTACGCCTTGACGCGGAACTCCTCGAGCTTCTTCGCGTCGCCGTACACCCAGCGCGCGGTGTGAACGTTCACGTGGTCGAACGTGGCCTGCACGCCGTACTCGTCCTGCAGCCGGAAGGCCACCACGTCGAACTGCAGCTGTCCGACCGCTCCCAGGATGACGTCGTTGTTGCGCAAGGGCCGGAACACCTGGGTCGCCCCCTCCTCGCACAGCTGGTCGAGCCCCTTCTGCAGCGCCTTCATGCGCAGTGGATCGCGCAACACCACGCGCCGGAACAATTCGGGCGCGAAATTGGGCACGCCGGTGAACATGAGCGACTCACCTTCCGTGAAGGTATCGCCGATGTTGATGGTGCCATGGTTGTGCAGACCCAGGATGTCGCCGGCGCAGGCTTCCTCGGTGTGCTGGCGATCGGAGGCCAGGAAGGTCAGCGCGTCACTCACGCGCATCTCCTTGCCGAGCCGCACGTGAAACAGGCGCATGCCCCGGGTGTAGCGCCCCGAGCAGATGCGCATGAAGGCGATGCGGTCGCGATGCCCCGGATCCATGTTCGCCTGGATCTTGAACACGAAGCCGGTGAGCTTCTCCTCGAAGGGGTCGACCGTGCGCTTGGTGGTCGCACGCGCCTGGGGACCGGGTGCGTGGCGCACGAACGCGCGCAGCAGCTCCGTCACGCCGAAGTTGTTGATCGCCGAGCCGAAGAACACCGGCGTCTGGCGGGCGGCGAGATACTCGGCGACCTCGAACTCCGGAGCCGCGCCGCGCACCAGCTCCACCTCGTCGCGAAAGGCCTGGGCACGCGCGCCGAGGAATTCGCTGGCTGCCGCGCTGTCGAGCCCTTCGATGGTGGCGTGGGTGCCGGCACGGCCTTTCTCCCCGGCGTGGTACACGTAGATGCGGTCCTCGAGCAGGTGATAGATGCCGAGCAGCTCGCGCCCCATGCCGATCGGCCAGGTCACGGGCGCGCAGGTGATCTTCAGCACCTTCTCGATTTCGTCGAGCAGGTCGAGAGGATCGCGCCCATCGCGGTCGAGCTTGTTGATGAAGGTCATGATGGGCGTATCGCGCAGGCGGCACACTTCCATCAGCTTGATGGTGCGCTCCTCGACGCCCTTGGCGCAGTCGATGACCATCAGCGCCGAGTCGACCGCGGTCAGGGTGCGGTAGGTGTCCTCGGAGAAATCCTCGTGACCCGGCGTGTCGAGCAGGTTCACGATCCGCCCCTCGTAAGGGAACTGCATGACCGAGGACGTCACGGAAATGCCGCGTTGCTGCTCGAGGCGCATCCAGTCCGATGTCGCATGCCGCGCGGCCTTGCGGCCCTTGACCGTCCCGGCGAGCTGGATGGCGCCGCCGAACAACAGCAGCTTCTCGGTCAGTGTGGTCTTGCCGGCGTCGGGGTGGGAGATGATGGCAAACGTACGTCTCTTGCCTATTTCTTCAGCGAGTTGGCTGGTCGCCATGTAATCGAACCTCTGGCCGTGCACGCGGTCGGTGCACGAATCGAACTATCCCATGGTGCGGCTCGAGCGAAGCCGGGCCGCATGATAACAGGCGCCGGCACGGGCATCGCGACGGCGCTCGAGCCGGCGAACATCGAGCGGAGCATCGAGTACCGCGCGCAGCCTCTGTCGGATGTTTGCCGGGCCTGCGTTCAAGGCCTGCGGCCGCCGGCACCGATGACGGCGCCGGCCCTTCCTAGGGCAGCTTCGGCCCTGCAGCCGGCGGCGCCAGTTCGAGCTTGTACACCAGCGCATCCTCCCGGCCGAAGCTCGCCTGGTAATAGCCCCTGCGAATGCCCACGCGCTTGAAGCCGAGCATCTCGTACAGGCGGATGGCGACCGTGTTCGAGGGGCGCACCTCCAGGAACACGTCCTGGGTGCCGGTGCGGCGCGCGCGCTCGAGCAGATAATCCATGAGCTTGCGGCCGACGCCGCAGCCGCGCAGATCCTCGGCGATGCAGATGTTCAGCAGATGCGCCTCGCCAGCGCCGAAAGACATGATGGCGTAGCCGGACACCGCGCCTTCCCATTCCACGACGCGGCACAGGTAGCCCACGCGCACACAGTCGCGAAACACGCCCTCGCTCCAGGGGAACTGATACGACGCGCGCTCCACCCCGACTACCGCGGGCACGTCCGCCAGCGTCATGGGCCGAAAGCGCACATTGGCGCAGATTCGCTCGCGATGCACCTCGACGCTCATGGCTGCGCTCCTGCCTGGTCGGCCTCCTCCAAGGTTTGCAGGGCGAGCAGCAGATCCTGCCAGGCCTTGCGCTTCTCGATGGGACTGCGCAGCAGGTAGGCAGGATGGTAGGTCACGATCATGGGCCGTCCCGTCGCAAGGCGATGAAGCCGTCCGCGCAGTTTACCGATGGGCAGATTCGTTTCGAGCAGGGTCTGTGCTGCTATCCGTCCTACGCACAGGATGATGCGCGGGTTCACCAGCTCGATCTGCCGGAACAGGTAAGGCAGGCAGGCCTGCACCTCCTCGGGCCGCGGATCACGATTGTGGGGCGGCCGGGACTTCAGGATGTTGGCGATGAAGACCTGCTCACGGGCCAGACCGATGGCCCGCAGCATGGACGTCAGCAATTGACCGGCGCGCCCCACGAACGGCTCGCCCTGGCGATCCTCGTCGCCGCCCGGGGCCTCGCCGATGATCATCCAGTCGGCCTGGCGGTTGCCCACGCCGAACACGGGGTTCGTGCGGGTGGCGTGCAAGGGGCAGGCCGTGCAGCGGCGCACCGCCTCCTCCAGGCCCGCCCAATCGAGCCGGGCCGCAGGATGCGCCGGGTCCGGCAGGCGGCCGGCAGGTGGGTGATCGGACGGCCCGGCGTGCGCCGCCACCGGGCCAGCGGACGCGGGGGCCGTCGAGCCCGCCGGGCGCTCGTCCGGGACGGCGGGGCGGGACGGGGTGGCGACGGAGGCCGTCGCGCGCAGGTCGGGCGCGCCGGCCGACGCCCCGGATGGCGCCGTGGCAGACTCTCTGGGCGGCTCCACGGGGGACACGGCGGTCGGCTCCCGGGACACCCCGGCAGCCGGCTCGCTGGCGGGCCCGCGAGCGAGCGCGACGGCTGGGACCGCGGCCCCCTGGGCATCCGGGACGGCTGCGAGCCCCCCGGCAGGCGCGCGGCGCCGCCACACGTCGATGCCCAGCGCCCGGAGATAGGCCAATCGGCGAGCGTCCATCGACACGGGCCGCTAGCCGCTTTCCGCGGCACGCTGCTTGCGACGCAGCTTGCGCATGAACCAGATGAGCGGCCCGGAGAGGGCGTATGCGCCGAACAGCACGAACAAGGACTCCGGGCTCAGGGACACGACCACATAGATGAGCGGAATGACGGCTGCATACATCCAGGGAATGCGGCCGCGCACATTGAGCTCCTTGCCGCTCCAGTACGAGAACTTGCTCACCATGAGCGCGCCGATCAGCGCCGTGATGGCAAAGGCGAGCACCAGGCCCGGCAGACCCGCCACATCGAACTTGCTGACCAGCCAGACGAAGCCCGCGACGGTGGCGGCCGCCGACGGGCTCGGCAACCCCTCGAAGTAGCGCTTGTCGGCCACGGCCGCGCGCGCGTTGAAGCGCGCCAGGCGCAGCCCGGCGGCCACCGCATAGAAGAAGGCCGCGAGCCAGCCGAACCGGCCCCAGAGCTGGCCATACTCGGCGATGCGCTCGACGCCCCACTGGTACACGACGATGGCCGGGGCGAGCCCGAAGGCCACCATGTCGGACAGGCTGTCGTACTCCTTGCCGAAGTCGCTCTGGGTGTTGGTCCAGCGCGCGACCCGCCCGTCGAGCCCGTCGAACACCATCGCCACGAACACGGCGATGCCGGCCCGGGCAAAATTGCCGTCGATGGCGGCCACGATGGCGTAGAAGCCGGCGAACATCGTGCCCGTCGTCAGCAGGTTCGGCAGCCAGTACACTCCGCGGCCGCGGGGCGAGGGCGCACCGCCCTCCGGCTGGGTGTCGAATTCGTTAGTGCTGCGCTCCTGCATAAACACACCGTGGTTGGACGATGGCACATGATACAGGCTCGTGACGCATGTCATAGCTGGCGGAGGTCGCGTTGCGCACGATGAGCGCGTCACATTCGCAGAGCCGTCCAGACCGCCGTCTCGAGATGATTCGCCCCGCTGACCTCGTCGCCCTGCTCCTGTTCGGCCTCGCCGGCGCCTGCCCGCCTGCCGCACTGGCCGACCGGCAGCAGGATCCCGAGCTCGGGCGGCTGCTCGCACTCACGCTCGAGGCCGGGGAATGCTTCGAGGACAAGTTCGACGAGCAGGTGTGGTTCGCGGCCATGGAGCCGAAGCTCAGGAACCTCGTCAAAGACGAGGCGGAGCGCGCCGAGATCCTGCACCACGTGTTCTGCGAGGCTCGGCGGCTCGATCTGCCTCCGGGGCTGATTCTCGCGGTCATCGACGTGGAAAGCCGCTTCGACCGCTGGGCCGTGTCCTCCGCCGGGGCGGTGGGCCTGATGCAGGTGATGCCCTTCTGGCCGAATCAGCTCGGCATGAGCAACCGCGAGCTGGTGCGCATCCCGCAGAACATCCGCATGGGCAGCACCATTCTGAAGTTCTACCTGGAGCGCGAGAACGGCGACTACACGCGGGCGCTGGCGCGTTACAACGGCAGCGTCGGACGGCGCACGTACTCGGACCTGGTCCTTACCCGCCTCGCCAGCCGCTGGAACTTCCGCTGAGCACTCAGCCGGTGACGAATCCCGCCGGGATCTCGGCCGGCACTGCGAGCTCCTGCACTTCCACGTGACGCACGTGCGCCGCCGGCGGACCGACCCACAGCCAGGACACCAGCGCCTCGACGGCACGCGGCTCCCCGACGGCCAGCACGTCCACGGAGCCGTCCGGCAGGTTGCGGGCATATCCGCGCACCCCCAGCTCGAGCGCCTTGGCGCGGGTCGACGCGCGATAGAACACGCCCTGGACGCGTCCGGAGACACGGCAACGGCGAGCGACGAGCGCAGTCATACAGTCCGACCCTGGGGAACGACGCGGCCGCGGCGGGCGCTGCTCAACTGGATTCGTGACGACTGGCGGTCTGCGCCTGGCCGAGCGCTTCGGCCGCCTTGTCGTGCGCGGCAATGGCGTTGCGACGCGCATCGCGATACGCGCGCCGCTGCAGGCTTTCCTCGGCCCGCTGCAGCAGCTGCTGCGCTTCGCTCAGCTTGTGCGGAACCACGGTCTCCGCACCGGCCTCGCGTGCCGCCTTGATGGCCTGGCGCGCATCGCTCATTTCCTGCACCGGCGCGCTCGCACACCCCCACGTGCTCAGTCCTGCAAGGACCAGCAGGCACGCACTCCACAACCGATGCGGCACCACGAACGTCATGATGGCCTAAGCCTACACCGTCGCGACAGCGAAGCATACAATGGAGAATACGATGGCGCGCGCGCGTGCGGCCGGCTCGACGTTGCATTCGACATACAAGCATGGATTTCGCCGCCGGCGGGAGGCATCGAGCGCATGCGCGAAGCGTCAGTGAATGCCGCGTTTCGCGCGCATCATCCGGCATATGCGGGAGCTTGCAGAACGGCCATGGCCGAAATCCTCGTCCTGTTTTATTCGCGCAAAGGCAGCACCGCCGAGCTCGCGCGACAAGTCGCCCGGGGCGTCGAGTCCGTGCCCGGCGCGCGCGCGCGGCTGCGCACCGTGCCCCAGGTGAGCGCAGTGATCGAGCGGCCCGAACCGCCCGTGC
>QGUO01000087.1 GCA_003242495.1 Pseudomonadota bacterium
ATCCCACTCACCCCAGCGCGCCGCAAGTCTGCAGCCATGGGCCCCGAAACCGATCTCCCCGGAATTCGTGGCCGATCCAAGCGGGGCGACCGTGCTGCGACCAACGGCGGGCCTGGAACCGGACACCAGATAAAGACAGGGGGCCGTGCGGCCCCCTGCGGTGCTGCGCCTTGCAATGGCGCTCAGAAGTTGCGCTTCAGGGTCACCGCCCACTCGCGCGGTCGCCCTGGCTGACCGTCGGTGTGGCCCGCGCCGCTGAACTGATCCGTGCGGGTGAGGAAATAGTACTTGTCGGTGAGATTGGTGCCCTCGAGCGAGGCCTCCCAGTCACCTGCCGACGACCTCCAGGTCAGACGGGCATTGAGCAGCGTGTAATCCTCGATGAAGTTCGTCGGCTGGTTGTTGCCGTTGGTGTACATCTCGCCCTGGTAGCTCACGTCGACGCGCGGCGTGAGCGTGCCGAGATCACCCAAAATGAACTCGTACTGCGCGCCGACGCTCCACTTGCGCTCCGGCATGTAGGGCGCGATGTAGCTGAGCTCATAGGCCGTGACCTGCGGGCTCAGCCGGTCGTACTCGAAGTCCAGATAGCTGAAGGAGGCATCGATCGACAGGCCGGCCACCGGCCGCAAGACCGCCTCGAGCTCCACGCCCTTGATGGTGGCGTCGCCCGCATTGGCGATCACGCCACACGGCGCGCCCGGGCAGAGCTGCAGGCCGAGCTGCAGGTCGGTGTAGTCGCTGTAGAACAAAGCCGAATTGAGGCGCACGCGCCGATCGAAAAAGTCCACCTTCATGCCGAGCTCGTAAGAAGTGAGCTCCTCCGGATCGAACGGCAGCGCCTGCTCGGGCACGAACGGTCGCGGACTGACGCCGCCACCCTTGAAGCCCGTCGAGTACTGCACGTAGGTCATCAGGTCGGTGGTCCACCTGTACTGCACGGCCACGCGGTAGTCGAGGTTGTCGCCGTCGTAGACGCTCGACACGCCGTTGAGCGTGCCCAGGAAGGGGTGCACTGCGCCGTCGCGCGTCAGGCGCACGAAGGTGTAGTCCTTGTGCTCCTCGGTATATCGCAGCCCGCCGGTCAAGCTGAGCTGGTCGGTCGGATGGAACGCCAGGTGGGCGAACACGGCCTGGGTATCCGCATTGACGATGTCGTCCTGCTGGAACTGCAGCGGATAGTTGGGCGTGTAGCGCAGGTCCTGCCAGGACTGATAGCGCGAGCGTTGATCCATGTAGAACGCGCCGAGGGTGTACTCCACCCGGTCATCGGCGGCCGCACCGTTGAGGCGCAGTTCCTGACTGAACGAATGGAACGGCAGCGTGCCGTCGCCGATGGAGCTGCTGAGCGGCGAGAGGTCGTTGTCATTGGTGAAGCCGCTGTCATAGCTGCGGTACGCAGTGATGGACTTCAGCGCCAGTGAATCGCTCAGCGTCCAGTCCACCGTGAGCGCCGTGCCCCAGCCCTCGAAGAACTGGCCGGGATCGGCGCGCGACTCGAGCAACGGATAATTTTGCAGGACCGTGCCGTTGAAGCTCGTGTCGAAAGCGCCCTGCACCGGAACGACGCCATTGTAGGTGCCGGGAGGATTGTAGTAGCTGGCGTAGTTGTAATACGAGCCATGAGGCACGATGAAGGCCGTCACGGGCACGTTGTTGCTCGGGTCATCGTCCACCACGGGCTGGGTGTTCGCGGTCGACACCGCAGCGCGATAGTCGACCAGCACCGTACCGGTGGGATTGCGCCGGTCGGTGGTGTAGTCGGCCGAGAAATTGAACTCCAGATCGTCGCTCGCAACCCAGCGTAGAGCCGCCCGCGCCGCAGTGAAGTTCACGTCGCTGTCGTAATCGACGATGCAGCCGGCGCTGGTGGCGCGTTGCGCCGGAATGCCATAGGGGTTGTTGGGGTTGGCGCAGCCGTAGTCGACCCGCGCGATGTAACCGTTCTGACTCTTGTCCACGCCCGACAAGCGCAGAAAGAGATTGTCGGAAAGCGCGAAGTTGGCGCTGCCGCGCAGATCGATGCGGTCGCGTGAACCGTACGTCGCCGAGAAATAGCCGCCATCGTCGGCATTCGGTTTGCGCGAGTACAGCTTCACTGCGCCACCGATGGAGTTGCGTCCGGCGAGCGTGCCTTGCGGACCGCGCAGGATCTCGACGCGTTCCAGGTCCAGCAAGTCGAGCACGCCGCCCGTCAAGGTCGCGTAGTACACGTCGTCGACGTAAATACCCACGCCGGGCTCGAGGGCGGGATTGAAGTCCGATTGTCCGATGCCGCGGATGGATGCAGCGATGGACGGTCCGAACGTGGCGCCTTGCTGCTTCAAGGTGACGTTCGGCGCCTGGCTGGTGATCTCGGTGATGTTGGTCTGATTGCGCGACTCGAGCAGCTCGGCAGAAACCGCCGTGATCGCCAGCGGCGTATCCTGGACGTTCTGCTCGCGAAACTGCGCGGTGACCACCACCTCGCCCAGGATGCCGCTGCCCTGGGTCGACTGTTCGGGAGCTTGCGCAAAGGCACTGCTTGCGAGGCTCGATGCCAATGCGACGCGCACGGCAAGCGTGACCCGCTGCGATCGGATTGCACGTCGATCGGTGGTCGGGCCAACGGAGTTACGGCTCGTCATCGATATACCCCCCACAGATGGATATCCCGCTACGAGCCGGTCGCCGCGTGTTCCGAGCGGCGTGCCGCTGTGCGGGATTTGTTAGAAAGCGTTCCGCGCCGTCTTGGCGCCGAACGTTTGCACTTTATCCTTGCGTCGGCGGGTGGTCTACAGGCGCTCGCGCCCTGAAAGGGAAGGGCATTGCTTCAGAGAGAAGTCGCGTATGGAAGGGATGCCTGCCATGTTCCTCGGGCGGCGTATGCCCGATTGCGCTTCCATCATGTTGCCCGTGTTGCTCGGCTCAGTACGCGCCCGCCCATTGCAGGCGGGTGCGCAGTGCATCATCGCGCCAGGTAGCCGCCGTCGACCGGAATGTACGCGCCGTTGACGAAGCTCGCGCGTTCGCTGCTCAGCCAGACGACCAGCTCCGCCACTTCCTCCGCGCGTCCCAGGCGGCCGATGGGGTGCAGGTCGACCAGGCTGTCGCGCGTCTGCTTGTCCAGGTTGTCCAGCAGCGGCGTTTCGATGTAACCCGGCCCCACCGAGTTGACGCGGATTCCCTTGGCGGCGTACTCGAGCGCCGCGTTCTGCGTCAATCCGACGACGCCATGCTTCGCAGCGACGTATGCGGACGCATTGGGTGCACCGACCTGGCCGAGAATCGAGGCCATGTTCACGATGGCGCCTCCGCCGAGCTCGAGCATGTGCGGGATCTGTGCGTGCATGGCATAGAACACGCCCGAGAGATTGACATCGATGACCTTCTGCCATGCGCCCGCGTCGAGCTCTGCGAGGGGCTTGAGCTCGCCGCTGATGCCGGCGTTGTTGCAGGCGATGTGCAAGGCGCCGAAGCGGTCCTTGGCCGCGGCGATGAGCGCGGCGTGATCCTCTGGTTTCGAGACATCGGCCCGCACCAACAGGCACTGTGCCTGGGGCGCGGCCTGTGCAACATGATCCACGGTTTCCTGCGCTTGTGCCTCGTTCACGTCAGAGACGATCACGTGCGCACCTGCGCGCGCATACGCAAGGGCGATGGCGCGCCCGATACCTGAAGCAGCGCCGGTGACCAGTGCGGTCTTGCCTTGGAGTGACATGCCGGGACCTCCGGGATTCAGCGGACGCGTGGCTGAAAACGCCTATGGAACGATCGAAGCGTGCGACATGCGATCGAGGATCGTACGTATGGCGGATGTGCGAATGCACATACCGGAGCGCATGGCGCCAGACCGTTGCTCTCGGGCGAGCGCGGTGACTACCGGCACGGCGTGCGTATTCCGCTGGCGTCGCCTGACGCTGCCGCGCACACGTGCGATTTGGCGACGCGGGTTTGGAACTCAGGTGCGCGACGCTCGGTTTTCGCACTGGCAACATCGCCGCAGCACCCGCGTCGCAGGCCGGGAGGGCATATGGCCACCATTTATCAAGAGCGTCGTGAAGTTCCCACCGAGTCGTTCCGCATTTCCTGGGGCGGTATCTGGGCAGGTGTATTGACGGTGATGGGCGTGCTGCTGTTTCTCACCGTGCTGGGCCTTGCCGTGGGCGTCTCGACACTGGGCGCTGCGGATGCGAGTTCCATGGGCATGGCGGCGGCGATCTGGAGCGGTATCTCGTTGCTGCTCGGATTGTTCGTCGGTGGGCTCGCTGCGACTCGGCTCGGCGCCGTGTCCGACCGGGCAGCCGGCGCGTTCGAAGGCGCACTGGTGTGGGTGCTCAGCTTTCTGGTGATCCTCTGGCTGGCTTCCAGCGGCGTACGCCTCATCGCCGGGGGCGTGGCCAGCATCTTTGGTGGCGTCACCCAGACGATGGGCGCGGTCATGCCACAGATGGGCGAGCTCGCCAGCGGCGATCCCGATCAGATCCTGCAACGGCTGCGCGATCCGAAGACCGCCAGCACCATCGCCGGTGCGACCGGCATGTCGGAGCAGGAGGTGCGCACCGAGTTGAACGGCATTGCGCAGCGGGTGGAGCTCGCGCGGAACGATCCCGAGCGTGCGGCCAGTGAAGTTCGCGAGGGCGCCCAGCGCCTGTTCGAGCGGGCGCGGGCACGCTTCCCGACGGAACAGGTGCAGCAGGGGGCGACGACCACGGCCTGGGTGACCTTTGCGGCCATGTTGATCTCCCTGGCGGCAGCGATCGCCGGCGCCATGGTGGGCACGCGGATTCTGCTGCGGCGCCTGCGCACCGCCGAGCCCATCGAAACCGGCGAGCGTGCCTACGCCGGCGGCGGCGTGGAGGGCGCCGACGTACGCTCCGACTTCCGTCACGGAGGCGGCAGCCACGGAGGGGACGCGCGCACCGCGGACGTTCGCGGCTCGGATACCCGCTATGGCGGCGGGCCGGACGCACGCACCCGCGGCACTCAAGGGGACGTCGGGGATCCCGATCTGCGGCGTGAGTCCTCGCACGAGCGATCCGGCGAACGGTCCGATCACCGTCCCCGGGGGCGGCCGCGGGTGGATTGACCTCCCTGGCCCGCAGCGCGGCGGGGCGTCCGCCGCGCTGCTGTCGGCCCACTCCTCGAGCGTATCGAGCGTGCTCACCCGTGTGAGATCGGCCGCATCGAAGCCGTCCACATTCGTGCGGGCGGCGCGCGGGCCTGCGGCGACAGCACGCGGCGCCTGCGCCAACCATCAGAGCGTCGCAGAGAGGATCCTCCGCGGGCGGTCTCAGGTGAAACCGCGGGCTTCCTTGATCAACGCATAGGCAGTGCTGATTTCGCGTGAGCGCTCCTCGGCGAGCTCGCGCATGCTTTCGGGCATTCCCTTGCTGGCGAGCTTGTCGGGATGGTTCTGGCTCATGAGGCGACGGTAGGCCTGCTTGACCTGGCCATCGGTGGCCGACGGGGTGAGGCCCAACGCGGCATACGCATCGTCGAGCTTGCTCTGACGCGTGGCGCCGCTCGGGCCGGCCGCGCTGGCGCGCAGCAGCGCTTCGAGCTGCGCCACGTCGAATTCGGAAAGACCCAGCAGACGCGCCACGCGCACCAGCATCTGGTGCTCGGCCGGGTGCACGTTGCCGTCCGCGGCGACCGCGGCGAGCAGCATCTGCAGGAACATCACCAGCACGGGTCGATACCCGCGGGCGGTGCGCGCGAACCGGGTCACTTCGGCATCGAGGTCGAAGCCGGGGGCCTTGCCGCGCATGAATGCCGCCTTGGCGGCGGTCCGCTGCGCCTCGGAAAGGTGCAGCCGATCGAACATGGTTTCGGCGAGCGCGATCTCGTCGCGCGTTACCCGGCCGTCGGCCTTGCATAACGCGCCCATGACGGCAAATGCCGATTCGATGAACTGCGACTGCGCCGCGGTCAGCCCCTTGATCATCGTGTGGCGCACGAAGAGCTGCACGGCGTAACCGAGCAGCGCGCCGATGATCACGCCGCGCGCCCCGCCGATGGCCAGTCCGATCAGGACGAAAAGCGCGATTATCAGCATTGACTGTCGGCAGGCGGGCGTGCGAGTGCTCGGATCCCGACGGTATACGAGTGTCGCCGTGCAGGCAATCGGGATCGCGCCCGCCGCCCGGCCGTCGTCGCGCGGCTCATGGTTCGTGTCACTACTCGCGATGACTGCGATCAGCGCTTGCCCGACGTCGATGGCTCGTAGGGTGCCGCGGAATCGTCGGGCTCGGACGAGAACGTGCGGTCGACACGTACGATCTGGTCGATGTAGGCTTTCAGCGCGGCTGGCACGCCGAAGGTTGTACATCGGCACGCCGAGCACCGGCACGTCGGCCGCACCGGCTGCTCGATGGCCCGGCACGCTTCAATGAGCTGCGCAGGCTTGCGCCCAAGGCGACGCAGCGGGTGATGACGTTGCGGTTGCGTGAGCTCGAGCGCGACGACGTCATCTCGCGGACGGTGTATCCGGAAGTGCGGCCCAGGGTCGAATATGCCCTCACGGAGTTGGGTCGCGGCCCCGGTCCCATGCTCGGGGCGATGAGTGACGGGCAGCGTGACTACAGCGAAATTCGCGGTCGGGCGCCGGCGACGAGCAGCGCCGCGCTTGCCCAGGCCGCACGAGGGAGACCTGCCGATGCCAAATGATCATGCGCAGCTGCGAGGAACGTTCGTGTTCGAGGTGCGTGCGCACGTCGAGGAACCACTCGTGGTGGGCGACAGCGTCCATGGGCTGAGACGCATCGTGCCCATCGTCGGCGGCACCGTGGCGGGGCCGAAGCTCAACGGCAAGGTGCTCGCGGGCGGCGCCGACTGGCAGTTCGTGCGGCCCGACGGCACGCTGTCCGCGGAGGCGAAGTACACGCTCGAGAGCGACGACGGCGTGCTGATCATGGTGACCAATCGCGGCCTGCGGCGCGGCCCCCCGGACGTGATCGAGCGCCTCACGCGCGGCGAGCCGGTCGATCCTGCCGAGTACTATTTCCGCACCGTGCCGGAGTTCGAGGCGCCGCGCGACAGCCGCTACGCGTTCCTGCATCACTCCATCTTCGTCGGGATCGCGGAACGGCGCCCGGCGATGGCGATCATTCGATTCTACGAAGTCCTGTAGGCGTCACCCGCCGCACCGTGCAACCCCGGGGCCGTGCGCCTGCCGTACGTGCCCGGGAGGTCGTCGGCATCAGTATACGAAGGCCGCGCCCGATTGATTGGACTCGGTGGCGAAATGCTGCGCGCCGATCACCAGGCGCTCGCCCGTGCCCGACAAGGCCAACGAGCTGCCGAACGAGGTGGGATCCGGCCACGACGGCGATTCGATCGCGGCGACTTGCGACCATTGCATGCCCAGGTCGCGGAACACGACCACGTACGGACGACCGTAGGGACCCTCGTCGCGCAGCGCGGCGGCGGCGAGCGTGGCGCCATCGGTGCTCAGCGTCAGGCGCAGCCCGAACTGAACGCGCTCGGCGAGCGCCGGGACCAGGGTGGTTTGCGTGCGCACCCAGCCGCCGTTGTCCGCCTGGTAGAACCGCACATAGCCCGCTTCGCCGTCCACGCCGGCGCCGACCGGTGATGCCACCGCCAGGACGCTGCCGTCGCCGTTCAAGGCGAATCCTTCCATCTGGCCCTCGGTCGCGTACGCGCTGCCGCCGAAGAACGGCTCGGCAGGATCCCCTTCGAGCGTAGCCGTGAGCTGCCAGGCGTTCGGGCCTTGCTCGAACACATACAGCGTGTTGTTCCGCCCGTCCCATTCGCCGGTCTCGAGGTTCTCGGTGTCCGGATTCTGCTCGCCGGCAAGCACTGCGATGACGCGCCCGTTCGCACTGAGCCGCAGCGCAGTGCCAAAACGATCGTCCGCTTGGGGCTGCGGCGCACGCAATACCGCTTCGCTCTCCCAGGCGGCGGCGCTGCGCCGATAGACGTATACCGCGCCGACCGACGGTTGCGCCGTGCCCTCGACCGAGATCGACTCGAACGGCGCGCCCACGACCAGGGTATCGCCGGATTCGCTGAGCTCGACGGTGCGTCCGAAGGAAGCGAGGCGCTGCGGCTTGGGCGACTGCACGTGGGCCTGCTGCAACCAGGCGCCGCCTTCGCGGGTAAAGACGAACACTGCGCCGAACCCATCGCCGGTGCGCGGGTCGAGGCGTCTGCCCTCGAACTCGGCGCCAATGGCGAGCACGCTGCCATCGGCACTCAGAGAGAGATCGGCGCCGAAAAAGTCGTATCCCTGCGGATCGGGCGGCTCCAGCCTGGCGTGCAGCTGCCAGCCCTCGTCGGTGGCGCCATATACGTAGACGGCTCCGGATCCGTACCATGGCCAGACGCTGCCGCCGAAATACCATGGGTCGGCGACCGCGAGGGTGCGCCCGTCCGCACTGATGGCCACCTGGGCGCCGAACGCCTGCGGCTTGGGGCCGTTGGTGGGTTCGTGAAACTCGTACGGCGGGATCAGCATGGCCCCCGTCGCGGACGGCACGTCGGCCTGGAGGGCGGCACCCAGCAGGCACATCCCGCAGGACGTTGCCACCAGACCCGCTCCGTCTCGCATGCGCCCCATGGTTCCCCCTCGAAGTCGCGGCGAGCGCGCACCCTTAGCGAAGGCGCGCCGCGCGGTGCTCGTCGCTCGCGTCGCACGAGATCACGATGCGCCGCGAAAAAAACGACTGCCGGCGGGATAAGTTCCTCGCGTGCGTCGATCGATGGCAAGGCTAGCGACCCACGAATCCGCTGTTCGCGCTGACCTCGAGCCGACCCGAAACAGGCGACGTCAGCGGCTCGGCAATGGCCGCATAGCGCAGCGGCCCGCCTGGGGCCAGGGCGTCGAAGGGATAGCAGGTGAGCAGGGTCAATGTCGGCATGTCGTCGGGCACCATCAGGCGCTGGTGGCGCACATCGAACACATGCGTCTCCACCAGGCGCCAGGGCCGTCGCCGGCCGTCGGCCGTTTCCAGCCAGAGCCGTGCGCCGACCGGCAAACTGCGCAGGAATCGGAAGTGCGTGTCGCGATGTGCCGCCAGCATGCTGTGACCGGAACTTCCCAAGGGTGCGGTGCCGCTGACGTGGCCGGGGCCGAACGCCAGGCTGCGGCCCGAGGCATCGGCGAGGACGTAGAGGTCGACGCCGGCCTCGGGCACTTGCAGACGGGCCACCGGCCAGGTATCCGCCCATGGCCAGGGCCGCACGTTCGCTTCGCCCGCGAGCGTGCGTGCCCAGGCCGAAGCGATGAGCTGCTGCGCCAGCCACGCCTTGGCATGAATGTACGCACCCGCGCCGAGCTGCCACAGTCCGAGCGCGGCCAGGGCCACGATCCCTATGCGCAGCGCAAGGCGTGTCATGTGCGCGTCCGCAGCGCGCGCCGCTCGACGCGCAGCAGGCAAAGCGCCAGCAGGAGCAGCAGTGCACCGAGCGCGAGCTGCCATCCGGCGGGCGTCGCCGTGGAGGGATAGCCCGCGTCCGGCCAGTTCAGGCCGTGCGGTGTGGTATTCGCGACCCGCCGCGCATCGAGCGGCGTGCCCTCCGGGCGCGCGGGGGTGCGATCCACGGCCACCAAGCTGGTGTAGTTCGAAACGAGCTGGTACTCGAGCGCGAGCGGCAATACCTGGTTGCGGATGATTTCGCTGGAGACGCCGTCCGCGCGGCTGTCCATGAGGTCCGCGATGCGCTGGCGGGCCCACAGCGTCGCGACACCCGGCCGTGCAGCGACCGTGCCGAGGGAGATCTGCCGTGTCCAGACGCCATCGCTGCGGCCGCTGACGGTGAGAATGCCGCGGGCCTCACCCTGCAGCCGGGCGGCGATGACGACGGGCTCGCCGGCATACAGGTCCGTCATCTGCGCGGGCGCATGCTCCACCGTCGTGCCGGCCGGCCAGTGCAGCTCGAGGTCCGTCAGCACCGGTCGAGTGAGCTTGTGCAGGAGCGCGCTCATGCGGCGATCGACCTCGTCGGTCGAGCCGATGAACGTGAACGTGCCACGACCCATCTGCGCGATCCTGCGCATGAGATGTCCGTTGGGCGCCGAGCCGATGCCCACGGTGAACAGCCGGGCATTGCCGAGCCGCTCGCGCACCGCCCGTATGAGCTGATCCTCGTTGCCGACCGCGCCATCGGTGATGAACACGATCTGTCGCAGATGCGCACGGCTTGTCGGCATCGCGAAGGCGGCGTTCAGCGCCGGCAGCATTTCCGTGCCGCCGGTCGCCCGCAACGCGCGCACGTAGCGGCGTGCCTGCGCCAGATTCAAGTCCGTGGCCGGCACGGGCGCCTCGAACAGGGCCTCGTGCACGGAATTGAACTGGATCACCGCGAAGCGATCCGCCGGCGTCAGCGTCTCCAGGCCGGTGAGCAAGGCCGCACGGGCCTGCTCGATCGACTGGCCGCCCATCGAGCCGGAGGTGTCGACCACGAAGATCACCTCGCGCGGCGCGGACAGGCGCACGTCGCTTTGCGGCGGCATGAACATCAGCAGCAGGTGCTCGCCCGCAGCGGTCCGCTCGCGAAACACCACGGCCTCCGGTTCGCCGTGCACGGCCGGGGACCAGGCCAGCTCGAAGTCCCGATCCGGCGGGACGTGCTCGCGGCGCAGGCTGACACGCGCGCGCCGGCCGGCGCGCTCGATGTTCACCGCGTGATGGGTGCTGGCGATGCGTTCGATGTCCACGCCCGCATCCAGGTCGATGTCGATGCTGACGCGCTGACGGGTCGTGTCGGCATGCGCCAGCCGCGGATGCAG